>DBEXKF010000346.1:0-2750 GCA_048175045.1 Collinsella sp. | reverse complement strand
CGTATTTCACCGCAACTGAGGAGGGGACACGGCATCTTTGCTGCTAGCGGGGGACGTAGCGGCCGGGCTGGGCTCCGGTGGGCTCGCCGTCGCGTGCCGCCAGCACGCCGTTCACAAACACGGCCTTGGCGCGGCCATGTGCCTCAAAGCCCTCGAGCGGCGTGTAGTCCACGGCCTGATGCTGTGTCGCGGCGCTGATCGTCCAACGCGCGCAAGGATCCCACACGCACACGTCGGCATCGGCACCCTCGGCAAGACAGCCCTTGCGCGGGTACATGCCAAACACGCGCGCCGGGTTCTCGCTCATCAAGCGGCAGAGGTCCTCGGGTCCCAGCTGTCCCTCAAAGCTCGTGGCAATCGCGACGGGACGATGCTCCACGCCGGGCCCGCCGTTGGGAATCGCGCGGAAATCGTCGCGCCCGCGGTCCTTTTGCCCGTGCAGGTTAAAGCTGCAATGATCGGTCGCAATCGTATCGATCTCGCCGGCCACAAGCGCCTCGCGCAGTGCCGCACGGTCACCGGCATGGCGCAGCGGCGGGCTCATCACGTACTTGGCGCCCGCAAAGCCGTCCTCGCCCTGCTCCAGATAGCAGGTGTCGTCAAGCATCAGATATTGGGGGCAGGTCTCGACATAGATATTCTTCTGCCCGCGCGCTTTGGCAGCACGAATGGCCCCGAGCCCCAACTTGGTCGAAAGGTGCACCACGTTGACTGGGGCGTCGCCGGCCAGGTGCGCCAGATACAGCAGGCGGCTCACGGCTTCGGCCTCACACACGTCCGGGCGGCTGAGCGCATGCCCCTCGGGCCCATGAATCCCCTGCTCGTACACGCGCTTCTGCAGCTCATTCACCAGCGTACCGTTCTCGCAATGCACGCACAGTATGCCGCCAATACGCTTGAGCTCCTCGAGCACCTCGAGCGTCTCGGCATCGTCCAGGCGCAAATGATCGTAGGCAAAGTAGGTCTTAAACGACGATACGCCCGCCTCGCGCATAGCCGAAAGATCGGCGCGGTTGCGTTCATTCCACTCGGCGAGTGCCATATGAAAGGCGTAGTTGGCCGTGCAGGTTCCGTCGGCACGGCGATGCCACTCGGCCAAGGCATCGGGCATGGTCACGCCGCGATCAGCCGTCGCGTAGTCCACGATGGTCGTCGTACCGCCGCAGGCAGCCGCACGCGTGCCGGTTTCAAAGCTATCGGCTGTCCAATCCATGCCAGTCCAGCACTGCATGTGCGTGTGGCCGTCGATAAAGCCGGGAAACACCCAGCAGCCCGCGGCGTCCTCGACGGTATCGCCCTCGGCCGGCTCAATCGCCGCGGCAATCCGCACAATCTTGTCGCCCTCCATGGCAAGATCGGCGCGGCGAAGCCCCTGGGGCGTCACGAGCGCGCCGTTTTTGATGATGATCATGTTGCTCCTTATTGATTAATACAGTTGGCCACGCGATCAAAATACGAGCAGGCCGCGATATGCTCCGTTATGCGTCGCTGTCCCTCTGCGGTATCGACATCCCACAGCTCGTAGGCACGCGCCTCGACCAGCACCACGTCGGTACGGTCCTTGAGAATCGAGCCCCCGCCGTCCTTGCCCTCAAGACGCATGAGTGCATCGAATAGTTCCGCCGGAAAGAGCACCGGGCTCGAAGGCTCACCGTTGCACGCCAAACGCACCGGATGTTTGCGGCCACGCTCGTCAAACGCGCGAACCATGGCCTCAAAAGAGTCCGTGCTCACAAGCGGCTGGTCGCCCGGCAAAAAGAGGCAACCTTTCCAGTTGCGTTCGACTCCCCACGAAAGGCCCGCACGGACGCTTTCGCTGCGCAGCTCGCCATCGTGCAGAACGCACGGGCAATGCTTGTCCTCGCAAATCTGAGCGACCTCGGGCCAACGCGTCGAAACCACGACGTCAAAGCCCCGGGGAACCGAATCGATGGCCCGGGCAATCAGCGGCTCGCCATAGATATCGGCAAGCATCTTGTTAGAGCCAAACCGCTTGCCCTCGCCCGAAGCCATAATGACGCATCCAAGTCTCATGGTGATACCTCCCCCGAAACCATCGTACCCATAACTCGCGCCGCGGGCATCCACATCGAAAGCGCTTATCCCGCACGCCCGCGATGCAAAAAAGGGCACCCCGCCGGTTGGCAGAGCGCCCCCTTTACATGGCTTACCTCAACCCGGCTTTAGGCCTGGAACCAACGGGCGGTGTTGCGCTCGTCGAGGGCCTTGAGGGTAGCGGCGGGATCGGCAACCTTCTGCAGGAACATCATGGCAGCGATGGCGTACGGCTTGTAGCTGGCCTCCTTGTACATGCCCACGCGGTGCATGTCGAAGACGTCGGCGTTAACCTCGCCGTGCTCACAGGAAACACCGGAGATGTCGGCGGGCAGCGGGTGCATAAAGATGGTGTCTTGGCCGTTGGCAGTCTTCTCCATGAGCTCGGTCGTGGAGCACCAGTCCTGATGGGTGGCGTTCTGGGCGAGCAGCTCCTTCTCGAGCGCTGCGATGCCGGCGTCGTCGCCCTCGGCGTACAGGTTGGTGCGCTTCTCCATGGCGGCAAACGGAGCCCAGCTCTTGGGGATCACGATGTCGGCGCCCTCGAAGGCCTCGGCCATGGTGTTGACCTGCTTAAAGGTGGTGCCGGACTCGGCGGCGTAGCCCTTGGCGCGCTCGACGACCTCGGGCATGAGGTCATAGCCCTCGGGGTGAGCCAGGGTGACGTCCATGCCAAAGCGGGGCAGCAGGCTGAT
>DBEXKF010000345.1:0-4539 GCA_048175045.1 Collinsella sp. | reverse complement strand
ATTACGCCTCAGGTTCAGGTCGAAGAGATCAACGAGACGTCTGCTCGTGTCTCCGTCGAGCCGCTCGAGCGTGGCTACGGCGATACGCTGGGTAACTCCCTTCGTCGCGTTCTTCTGTCCTCGCTCGAGGGTGCCGCCGTCGAGGCTATTCAGATCGATGGTGCGCAGCACGAGTTCATGACCATCCCTAACATGGTCGAGGATGTCACCGACATCGTCCTGAATGTCAAGGGTCTTGTCTTCAGGGCTCTCGGCACGACCGACGAGGCGACCGCCACCATCTCGGTTGACGGCCCCTGCGAGGTCACCGGTGCGGACTTCTTTATTCCGTCCGAGTTTGAGCTGGTCAACCCCGAGCAGCACATCGCTACGCTCACCGAGGGTGGCCATCTCACCATGAGCATGCGCATCGGCTATGGCCGCGGCTATGTTTCTGGCGAGGCCAACAAGCGCGACAACGATCCCATCGGTGTGATCCACGTCGACTCGCTGTACTCGCCGGTTTCCCGTTGCGCCAAGCTCGTTGAGGCTTGCCGTGTCGGTCAGCACACCGACTACGACCGCCTTGTCCTCGAGATCGAGACCAACGGCTCCATCGCCCCGCGCGACGCCGTGGTCCAGGCTGCCAATATCATCAACCAGCATATGGCCGCCTTTATGAACCTTGCCGAGACCCCCGAGGTCGAGGAGGAGGCTTCGATCTTCGCTCCCGAGGTCACCAACGACAACGCCGAGCTGGACAAGCAGATCGAGGATCTGGACCTTTCCGTCCGTTCCTACAACTGCCTTAAGCGCGCCAGCATTCACTCGGTCCGTCAGCTCGTTGAGTTCTCGGAGAACGATCTGCTCAACATCCGTAACTTCGGTGTTAAGTCGATCGAGGAAGTGAAGGACAAGCTTGAGTCCATGGGCCTGAGCCTGAAGGCTTAATGCTTCGCATATTTGAGGAGAAACTAGACCATGCGTCACAACGTTAAGAAGGGCCTGAAGCTCGGCACCGATGCGAGCCACACCAAGGCCATGAAGAAGAGCCTTGCTAAGGCCCTCTTCGAGAACGACCGCATCAAGACCACCGAGACCCGCGCTAAGGCGCTGCGTTCGGTCGTCGATCCGATCATCACTTGGGCCAAGAAGGGCGACCTGCACTCTCGTCGTCTGGCTATCGCCAAGCTCGGCGATAAGCAGCTCGTTGCCGAGATCTTCGACAAGGCTGCCCAGGGTATGTGGCAGGATCGCAACGGCGGTTATACCCGCATCATGAAGCTCGGTAACCGCAAGGGCGACAACGCTCCCATCGTTATCATGGAGCTCGTCACCGAGCCTTGCACGCCTAAGGCCAAGAAGGCTGCTCCGGCCCCCAAGAAGGCCGCTGCTCCCAAGAAGGTCGAGGCTGCCGAGGAGGCTCCTGCTGAGGAGACCGCTGAGTAGACAATCCGTCTGCATAGGCTATATTCGAGGGGTACGTTCGCGTACCCCTCTTTTTTTGTCGAAATGCCATTGCCTGTTTGTTGGGAGCGCCCATGACCGCGCCGTCTGATTTCAATTCGATTCCAGAGCTCGATGCCACGCTCGTTTTCCGCGTGGCATACGATGGCTCGTCCTATAGCGGCTTTGCCGAGCAGCCGGGACAGACGACGGTTGCGGGTGAGCTGCGTCGAGCCATCGAGACGCTGCTTCGCCGTCCGATCGATCTGACGTGCGCGGGTCGCACCGATGCCGGCGTGCATGCCGTGGCTCAGTACATCAGCGTGCCCGTAACGGACGCTGAGCTCGCCCTAACGCGCCGTAGGTGGCTGCGGGCTATGGATGCCCTGCTGCCCAAAGATATCGCCATCAACGAGGTCTACAAGGCCCGTAAAGGCTTTTCTGCACGTTTTGACGCGCGTTCCCGTACGTATACGTACCGTATTGCCGATCGAGATGCGCGCCCCGTGCTGTCCCGCGGTGCGGTGTGGTGGCATCGCTATCCCTTGGATGTTGAGGCTATGTCTGCTGCCTGCCCCGCGCTGCTGGGCGAGCAGGACTTCAAGAGCTTTTGCAAGGTTGCTTCTGCCGTGGGCAAACCTACGCACCGCTGCGTAATGCGCGCCGAGTTTGGCCATGAGGTTGCGTTTGGCGAGGACATCCTGACGTTTACCATCGAGGGCAATGCGTTTCTGCATTCGATGGTCCGCACGATCGTGGGCACGCTTGTCGAGATTGGCATGCATCGCCGTGAACCCGAGTGGATGCGCGAGGTCATCGATGCTTGCGACCGTACCGCTGCGGGCCCCACGGCTCCTGCCTGCGGCCTTACGTTTATGGGCGTGGATTACGATCCCGCCGAGCTTGTCGTGCTCGACTAGGGGAGGGCTCGGCGCGTCGTGCGTTGGCACCTGTCATCTGTGGGCTGCGCGTGTGCAACATCTGTTCTTGGCGTGCAATACAACCGGTGTCTCATTGCTTTTATTGCCGGGGTGTACCATGAACGACAGTTTGATTCACTGCTGTCGAGAGGACGGATAACTTGGTTCGACGTGGCTCGCATCCGCGACTTTCGGTGATCCTTGTGGTAGAAGGTTCGCCCAGCTATGCGATGCGTGCGCTCGAGAGTATCCAGAACCAAGACCTCTACGATTTGCAGATTGTCGTTGTCTGCCGCGATGCTGCGCCCGGTGTGCGCCATTCGCTTCAAGTTGCTGCCGACAGGGACATTCATATTGATTTGATTGACGTCGAGGACGCGAAGCGCGGCGCTTGTCTTCGTGCCGGTTTTGCTGCCTCGCGCGGCTCTCAAATCATCGCTATGAACGCCGATGAGTGGTTTGCTCCGCAGTCCCTTTCCAAGATGGTCAATATCGCGTGCGATACTACGGCAGACATAGTGCTCCCCACGGTGTCGCTCGACCGCTATGATGCACATCGAGAGCGCCATTCGCGCGTCTTGGATGCTGCTCATATTTCCATTGATAGCAAATCTTCGATGGTGGCCGGGCTGCCTCAGTTGATTTTAGGCGGCCTAGTCGTTCAGACCTCTGGTGTGATGTACAGCCGCTCGCTGTTTGAGGCATGCCTTTTGTGCGACAAGGTGTTTCGCACAGTTGGGTTTATGGCATGCGCGCTTTCGCAGACACGATGCGTGTCCGGCTGCGGCGATGCTTGTTTCCACACGGCGGCACCTAAACTTACAGATGCCTTTGATCCCACCATGTATGCCAAGGTATCCGATGACACTCGAGCGCTCGACGAGCTTGCGGACTCACTCTCGGAAGCAGACAGCGGTGGTCGGCTCAAGCTGGCAAGCCAAAAGTTCTACTTTGCCGGACTGGTCGCCTGCATCGAGAATTTGTGTCTGAGCCCGCATGGGGTGTCGTCAATCGAGCGTTCCGCCCGCATGCGTGATATGCTCGATGCGCCTCGAACCCGTCAGATGGTCGCCGCGCTCAAGGATAACCATCGGGGGCTCGGTCTGTTGTTTGGGCCGATCGCCAGCGCCAAGCCCGCGCGCTGCGTGATGTGTACGCATCTGGCAGCTTTTCTTAACCGGACGGGCGCAAAAACCGCCTAAACGGCTCATTTCGAAACAAACTTGCATAGAATTGTTTCGAAATGCGTTCTTATACACAAAAGCCTTCAAATAGCGTTAAACTATTCAATCACTGATTGATTGTCTCCGCCATCTTTTGGAGAGAGGGTTTGTATGGCTAAAAAACGCAATGGGCGCCAGGATGCCATTAGAGATATTGTGCGCAATAAGGACGTCCGCACGCAGCGCGTGCTGGTCGATGAGCTCCGCGCTATGGGCTTTGATTGCACGCAGGCGACTGTCTCTCGCGATATTGCCGACATGGGGCTGCGTAAGCTCCCTGAGGGCATCTATGTTCTGGCAGAGGACCTGCACCTGCAGCGTATGGTTTCCGAGCTTGTAACGGGCGTTCTGCGTACCGATAATCTGGTTATGATCAAGGCTCAGCCTGGCACGGCTTCCGGCATCGCCGCCGCCGTTGATGCGGCAGAGTTGCCCGATGTGCTTGGCTCGCTTGCCGGCAACGATACGATTTTGGTTATTGCCCAGACGGCCGAGGACGGCGAGCGTCTTGAGGCGCTGATCAATAAGCTGAGCAATTCTCGCAAGTAGGCGTGCGGGTCGTGCGCTCGGCACTGTGCGCGTGACATGGTGGCTTGTAAGGGGTATCGACGTTGGTCGGTACCCCCCCCTTTTTTGTTTGCCGGTATAAAGACCGTCCACCAGGTCACTTTAAATTAAAAGGCCCCCGAGCACTTTAATAAGCTGCTCGGGGGCCTTGTTGCTAATGGCCGGATGAATTTCTAGCCGACCGTATCGTCAGGCGTGGGCGAGGGGTCGGGAGTGGGCGTAGGCGTGGGCGTAGGCGTGGGCGTAGGCGTGCCGCCATCGCCGCCGGTCGAACCACCAGTGGAGCCGCCCGTCGAGCCACCGGTCGTTCCGGTGCCGCCGGGGGTGTCGCCGCCCGTGGTCTCGGTCGTCGTGGTCGTCGTGGTAGTGGGTGTGGTGGGTTCCTCGTCGGCCTCGTTCTCGTC
>DBEXKF010000344.1:0-9525 GCA_048175045.1 Collinsella sp. | reverse complement strand
TCGGTCTCCTCCTGCACCTCATCGATGTTCTCTAGGTCCTCGGCCGCTGCGAGCTTACGGTACACGAGCACGCGCTGATCCACCGCCGGCAGGTACTCCTCGGACAAGAAGTAGTCGGCCGGCAGGTTAATACCCACGCTCGCCGCCTCCACGCCGGCGTCGTCATCGCCGCGCGCCTCAGCCACGGCCTGGCCCAGCATCTGCGTAAACAGGTCAAAGCCCACGCTCGACAGGTTGCCGTGCTGCTCGGCTCCCATAAGCGAGCCGGCACCGCGAATCTCCAGGTCGCGCATGGCGATGCGCATGCCGCTGCCCAGGTCCTGGAACTCGGAAAGTGCGGTCAGGCGCGCCGTCGCCTCCTCGGTGAGCGGCAGCTCGCCCGGGAACATAAAGTACGCGTAGGCCTGCGTGGCAGAGCGGCCCACACGGCCCTTGAGCTGGTAGAGCTGTGCCAGACCCAGGCGCTGCGAGTCCTCGATGATGAGCGTGTTGGCGGTCGCGTTGTCGATGCCGCTCTCCACGATGGTCGTGGCGATGAGCACGTCGATCTTTTTGGTCGCGAACTCGATCATCACATCCTCGACCTCGCGCGGGCTCATCTTGCCGTGCGCCACGCCCACGCGCGCCTCGGGCGCGGCCTCGTGCACGCGCGCCACGGCGTCGTCGATGGTCTTGACGCGGTTGGACACGTAGTACACCTGACCGCCGCGGCCCACCTCCAGGCGAATCGCCGCGCTCACCACGTCGGGGTCGTACTCTCCCACGTGCACGATTACGGGGCGGCGCCCGGTCGGCGGCGTCGTGATCAGGCTCATGTCGCGCACGCCGCTCGTGGCCATCTGCATGGTTCGCGGAATCGGCGTTGCCGAAAGCGTGAGCACGTCAATCTGCTCGCGCAGGTTCTTGAGCTGCTCCTTGTGCTGCACGCCAAAGCGCTGCTCCTCGTCAATGATCACCATGCCCAGGTTCTTGGGGTTCACATCGGCCGAAAGCAGACGATGCGTGCCGATGAGCACATCAATCGTGCCCTCGGCAAACGCCTTGAGCGCGCGCTTCTGCTGCGCCGGGGTGCGGAAGCGGCTGAGCACTTCGACCTCGAGGCCAAACGGGGCAAAGCGCTCAAAGAACGTCTCGTAGTGCTGCTGGGCCAGAATGGTCGTGGGGCAGAGCACCATGACTTGGCGGCCGGAGTCCACGCACTTAAACGCCGCGCGCAGGGCAACCTCGGTCTTGCCGAAACCCACGTCGCCGCAGAGCAGGCGATCCATGGGCTTGGGCGCCTCCATGTCGGCCTTGATGTCGGCGATAGCCTCCAGCTGGTCGCGCGTCTCGTCGTAAGGGAAGCTCTCCTCCATCTCGATCTGCTCGGGCGTATCGGGCGGACAGGCGATACCGGTAATCGACGAGCGGCGCGTATACAGGTCGACCAGGTCAAACGCCAGCTTTTTGGCGTTCTTGCGCGCCTTGTTGGTGGCACGCGTCCAGTCGGCGGTGTTGAGCCTGGTCAGGCGCGGCTTGTCGCCGTCGGGGCCAACGTAGCGCGTGATGCGGTCGACCTGTTCGAGCGGCACGTAGAGCTTGTCGCCATCGGCATATTCCAGCAAAAAGTAGTCGCGTTCCTTGCCGCCCACTTCCTGGCGCGCGATCTCGCTAAAGAGCGCGATGCCGTGGGTAGCGTGCACCACGTAGTCGCCCGGCTTAAACGGGAAGGTGATCTGCGTAATGTCAACCTTGCGGCGGCTGCGCGCGCGGTTGGCATCCATGCGGGCATTGAGGTCGGCGATCGAGAACACGGCCAAATTGGCGTCGGGCACCACCACGCCCTGCGGCAGGGCAGCGTCAACAAAGGTCACGCGCCCGCGCGAGATGGTGGGCACGGCAGCGCCGGCGGCAGCCTGCGCGGCGCCCGCCTCGAGCGAGCGGGCGTTGAGCGCGTCGGCCTTACGCTCGCGAATGGAAGCATGGGCCTCCTGGCGTGCGGCACGGTCGGCGGAATCCGCCGCTGCCACGCGCACGCGGTCGCCGATAGCGCCGACATTTTCGGGCGCCGCGGTCAGCGATTCCTCAAAGGTAATGCCCTCGTCGCCAAAGGTGAGCTCCATCGACTCGCGCGCACCGCGGTCGGGGATGGCAAACACGCAGGCGTAGCGCTTGCCCACGACTTCCTGAATGCGCGTCATAAAGCGATTGTCCGAGCCCGCAATGGCCGGCTGCTCAATCTTGAGCTCGGCCGTCACCGCACCGCCGGCACGGATGAGGCTCACGTAGTTCAGGCGCTGCTGGGCACCAAAATCGAGCTGCTGGGCACGTACATACAGGCCATCCAGCCGGTCAATCCCTGCCTCGCCAGCACGCGCCTCGATATCCTCGTAGGCACGCAGGCAATCGTCGAACAGCGAGCGCGGCTCGGACAGAACCACGAGTGCCTTGCCGCTCACGTGCGCCAACGGGCTTACGGTCTGGCCGTACATCACCGGCAAAAAGCGGTCGAGCTCGGGCGTGACGATACGCGCATCCACCATCTCGAGCAGCGCCGCCAGTTTGCTGTCGTCCTGGCTGGCGCGATAGAGCGCCACATGCATGTTGTGGACGGCCTCGTCGGTAAGCGCCAGCTCACGGCAGGGGAAGATCTCGATACTGTCCTCGTTACCGATGGTCTGCCCCGTTGAGCTCACCATGCGGCGGATGCGGTCAATCTCGTCGCCAAAGAACTCAATGCGCACGGGCGCTTTCTCTTGTGCGGGGAACACCTCGACGGTGTCGCCGTGAACGCGGAACAGACCGGGCGCATCAGCGGCGCCGGCATTGGTGTAGCCCATGCCCACCAGGCGATGCGGCACCTCGTCAAAAGGAATCTCCTCGCCCACCGCAAAAGTAGTGGACTCCCAGTAGCGGCTCTCGACTGGCGGCACGCAGCGCAGCAGCGCACGGGCCGAGGCAACCATGATGCAGTTGTCCCCGCGCACGATGCGTCCCAAGGCCTCGCAGCGCTGCGCCACCACGGCGTCGTCGGGCGTCTGCTCGCGCCAAGGGTAGTCCTTGCGCTCGGGAAAGCGGCACACGTGCGCCAGCCCCACATAGGCGGCCAGGCTGCGCGCAGCGCGATCGGCCGCGTCCTCGCCGCTCACGATATAGACCGTGGGGCGCGGACGGCGCGCAAACTGGGCCGCCGCCATAAGCGTGCGACCCGACTGCGACACGGCCAACGTCACGTCCTCGCCGGCATCGAGCCCGGCCTCGACGGTCTGCAGCGCCTCGGCAGTGTAGAGCTGCGCGGCTATTCGGTGAATGAGCATGCTGTTCCTCCGGCATTGCAACGCCAAAAGCCCGCCGAGGCAAGCTCGGCGGGTATGCGGCGGATTTCATTGCCTGTCATGGTAGCGCATGGAGAGGACTCCGGCTCAAGGGCAAACCCAGCCCCGCAAAAAACGCCAGACGAAGATGCGTTCCGCCCTACCCCGCTACGCGCACGCTGGGGCACAAATCTGCCAGCGGACACTCGTCACACTTGGGTTTGCGGGCGTCGCAGACCTCGCGACCGAAGGTGATCCACTGATGGTTAACCGACTCCCAATACTCGTGCGGCAAAATCTTGAGCAAATCCTGCTCGGTCTTGAGCGGCTCCTTTGCATGCGTCTTGGGACTCAGCATCAGGCGGTGCGCAATGCGGTTGACGTGCGTGTCCACCGCAATGCCCTCCACGATGCCATACCCCACGTTGAGCACGATGTTCGCCGTCTTGCGTCCCACGCCCGGCAGCTTCACGAGTTCCTTCATGTCGGCCGGCACCTCGCCGCCATAGTCGGCGACGATCATCTGCGCGGCCTCGACGGCATGCTTGGCTTTGCTCTTGTAGAAGCCGAGTGACTTGATGGTGTCTGCCACGTCAGCCACGCTCGCCCCGGCCATGGCCTCGGGCGTGGGCCACTGGGCAAACAGCCGCGGCGTCACCTTGTTGACCTGCGCATCGGTCGTTTGCGCCGAGAGCAGCACCGCGATCAGCAGGCGGAAGGGATTCTCGTGGTCCAAAAAGCACTCGACCGGGCCATAGCGACGGTTGAGGCGCTCACACACCTCGATGGCGCGCTCGCGCTTGGCGGCATTGGTCTCGCGTGGCATAACGACTCCTCGGCTCAACGGCACAATAAACTTATGGGCACAATTGTCCCACGTCCGAGACGCTTACGCCTCCAAGAATGCGCCGGTCTGACGGCTCCACAGGCTCGCGTACTCGCCACCCGCCTCGACGAGCTGCGCATGCGTGCCGTCCTCGACGATCTCGCCATCGGCCAGCACCACAATGCGGTCGAGCGCCGCCACGGTGGACAGGCGGTGCGCCACCACAATGGAGGTACGTCCACGCATCAGGTTTTCGAGCGCCTCCTGCACCAGCGCCTCGGACTCGCTGTCGAGGGCAGAGGTCGCCTCGTCGAGCACCAGAATCGGCGCGTCGGTTAGGATGGCGCGGGCGATAGCCACGCGCTGACGCTGGCCGCCCGAGAGCTTGACGCCGCGCTCGCCCACCATGGTGTCAAAGCCACGGGGCAAGCGGTCGATAAACTCCAGGGCATTGGCCAGGCGCGCGGCCTCGCGAATCTGCTCATCAGTGGCGTTGGGACGACCGTAGGCAATGTTTTCGCGAATGGAGCGGTGAAACAGCAGCGCCTCCTGCGGCACGTAGGCAACCTGGCGGCGCAGGTTCTGCTGCGTGCAGCGCGAGACGTCCTGGCCGTCCACGAGCACACGGCCGCCCTGCACATCGTCCAAGCGCAACAGCAGCTTGGTGAGCGTCGACTTGCCCGAGCCCGATTTACCCACCAGGCCCACGCGCTGGCCCGCCGCCACGTGAAGCGTCAGGTCGTCGAACACGTTCTCGCCCGCCGCAGCGTCACGATATGCAAAGCTCAGGTGCTCAAAATCAATCGCGCCCTCGGTCACTTTGAGCTCAGGGGCGTCCGGATCGTCTGCCACCAAACGTGGCTCGTCCAGCACGCGCGTCATCTCGGCCGCATCGCCCAGCGTGCGGTTAATGCGCTGCATCATGGAGCTTACGTAGTTCAGGCGCATGGTGAGGTTATAGGTGTAGGTAAAGATCATGACGAGCGAGCCGGCCGAGATGCCAAACCACGCGTTGCCGCCCGCCACGAACACACTCACCACGGCCATGGTGATGACGATAAGGCCCGAGGTCGTAAAGTTGCGCTGCATCATGGCGTGCATCGAGACCGTCTCGGCGTCGCGCGCGGCACGATCGGCGGCGTCGAACAGATCGCGTTCAAAGTCCTCGCGCCCACAGGTCTTGACGGCCAAGATGTTCGTGACCGCGTCGGAGAGCACGCCCGAGAGCTTGTTCTGCGCAGCGGACGTCGCGGCCGAAAGCGGCATGATGCGCTTGTACATAAGCCAGACAAACGCAATGTAGACGGCCATGATGCACACCAGGATCACGGTAAATGTGGGCACCACCGGGGCGAGCGCCGCCACCGTGCAGATGACCGAGGTGATGGTGGGGATGAGCGAATACACCGTCACGTCGACCAGCCCCGTATAGCCGCTCATAAAACGGCTCGTCTGGCTCACGAGCGATCCGCCAAAGCGGCTGGTGTGAAATGTCATGGATTGATTGGAGAGCGTGTCGAAGCACAGGCGCGCCAGGTGATAGTTGCCCGCAATCTCGAGCTTGTAGACGGCGTAGTCCTGCAGCTTGGAGAGGATTTGGCCCACTAGGTTAACGAGCACGAGCGCCAGAATGTAAGGACCAAAGACCTCAAACACCTGGTCGCCTGCCACGGGACCGGCCTGGACGCGGTCGACGATGAGGGCCATCACATAGGTGTTGGCAAACGTGAGCAAAAAGATGTAGCCCGCCGACGAGAACACCGAGAGAAAGACGATCAGCGGCTGCGTGCGCGTGACGTCCCAAAAACGCTGCAGCGTGCGACGCACGGTGGAGCGTTTGAGCGGACTGGTGTTTCTCTGAGACATGGGCTTCCTTTCGCGTCTGATAGGGCGAAACGCCATTGTTGCACACTAAAGCGCACTTCAGACAAGCGCGATGCGAAAAGCGCCCGCGCCGTGCTCGTACAGGCGCACAGCCGTCAGATGCAGCTAGTCCTCGTCTTTTTGGCCTGCGAGCAGCTCCGCTGATGTGAGTCCCAAGATCTCATCGGCTTGGTTGGCGTCTTCCAGCGCGTCGATGTCCTTGAGCTTGCGCTCCATGACATTTGTACGCGTGGTGATGATGCCCTCAACCGTTTTGCCCGCGGTCTCGATCTGCTGCTGGGCGCGACGCAGCGCCGCCTGATAGCGTGGCAACTCGGCCTTGACAGCAGAGAGCACGCGCAGTACGTCGTCGGTACGTTTTTGCAGCCTAAACGTCTGGTAGCTCATCTGCAGGCTGTTGAGAATGGCAGCCATGGTGCTGGGACCGGCTACGTTGACGTGATAGTCGCGGCCCAGGGTCTCGATAAGCCCGGGGCGGCTGACGACCTCGGCGTACAGTCCCTCAAACGGCACGAACAGAATGCCAAAGTTGGTCGTCGCGGGCACGCTCAGGTACTTTTCGCAGATGTCCTTGGCCTCGCGCTTCACCATCATATCGAGCGTCTTGCGTGCCGCGGCAACGGCCTCCGCATCGCCCGACTCCTGGGCGTCGAGCAGATGCTCGTACGCGTCGCCCGGGAATTTGGAGTCGATCGGCAGCAGCACGGGATCGCCCTCGTCCACCGGCAGCTTGACGGCAAACTCAACGCGCTCCGAGGCGCCGGGCCTGGTGGCAACGTTTTCCAGATACTGGTCGGGCGTGAGGATGTCCGCCAGAATTGCACCCAGCTGCACCTCGCCCAAAATGCCACGCGCCTTCACATTGCCCAGCACGCGCTTAAGATCGCCCACGCCGGTGGCGATGGATTGCATGTCGCCCAGGCCCTTGTACACGGCCTCGAGCTGGTCGCTCACCTGCTTAAACGATGCCGACAGGCGATCGTTGAGCGTGCGGGAGAGCTTCTCGTCCACCGTTGCGCGCATCTGATCGAGTTGCACGTTGTTGTCTTTGCGGATAGCACCCAGCTGGGCATCGACCGTCTCGCGCACCTTGTCCAGGCGGTGCTCGATGCCCTCGCGGTTGGCACCGAGCTGTTGGGCCGTCTCGCGGCGCAGGTCATCCATCCGGTCACCAGCTTGCGAAAACTCACGTGCGATGGTCAGGTAACGTTGCTGCTCCACGGCCGCATCTGTCGTCTGCTGCTGCGCGATGGCATTGGCCGTGCGGTGAGTTTCGGCCAGCGCGACGTTCAGGGCATCGAGCGCGTTGTTGGCCTGCTCGAGTGCTGCCAGCGTTTCCGCGCTACTGTCGCCACGCTCCCGCAACTCGGCACGCAGGCTCTTGAGCTGGAGGGCGCAAGCCACAGCAACCCCCACCGCCACCAAGGCGATCGCAACAAGCACAATATCAATAGCAGACATAAACTCCGCCCAACAAACCCAATCGAGCACCAATCAAAACCGCGATCAATCTTACCCCGCCACACGCACCGGGCGCCCGGCGCCTTCTTGGGTGCTTCTCTCTTCCGCATATTCCATAATACGGCGCGCTGTCTTCCTGCTCACCTTTGAGTCATCACCGGCTAAGTATGCGTAAACGTTTCCCTTATTCAGGTGCAGAGCACGGCAGAGGCCATAGCGCGTTTCACCCGATTCCTCCAATGCTTCCAGCGTTTTCTTTCTCATCAGGGCGTTCACCCTTCTGTCGACCGTCGGCTTTTCCTTCACCGCTCTATACGCACGCCAAACGTTGGCATAACGATTAGGAAGTTTGTCCTCGGCGCATAGAGATGCCAGGCTACCCGTTTGGGCGTACAAGGACAAAACGCCTCGGTAACCCTCTTCCATCCACAAACCCTCGGATAAGCCCAGAACGTATTCGGCTTTACCCTGTGCCAAAGCGAGCAAAAACAGGGGCTCCGCCACGCGCGGCGCAACCGTCGTCGCTTGCTTAACCAGTTTTCTAAAACTGAGCGACTGCTGTCCGGATAGCTCTCGGCAATAGCCTTTTAAGAATCCCTCAAAGGTCAGATTCAACCGAGCACCTCCTTTTTGTATTGGCTGTATGCGCAGACCATCTCTTGATAACTCCGCTCCGAAGGCGACGACGCCAGCGCCTCGCCCTCGTCGAATATAAGCCGTTCGAGCAGTCCCCAATCAAGTCGGTCGACGAATGCCTGGCTATGAAGATCGACGATGTCGTTCGGGCGGTAGGCATAGAGCTTCATTACCGCCAGGTCCTCCAAGGATGGCGTAAAGTACCTGATAAAACGCGCCCCAATATCCAAGGGGATCAAACGATCTTCGTAATTGAATGGCATCTGATTACAATATGCCACCGCCATACCATTCACCTCGGGGTATCGAGCTATGATCTCGCGGAGGCACCTGTCTGCCTCAAACACATCGATGTCATGTGTAACCGAACGATTCGTCACATCGTTTAGCATGAAGGCGCCTCCTCCCACCAATACAACGCTCGGCCTGTCGTCTCTTGGACCTATTTCCAGCTCTGCCTCTTCGTCAATGCCCAACAGAGTCTGTTCTAAATCCTGCTTATACATAACAAATCCTATTATTATTCATCTTCAATAATACTATTCAGTCGCACGACAGGACCAACAGGATGCAAGAATTCCGCTCGTGGCGATAATCCCTACACCCTAGAAGTCCTAATGTGACAAACGCTAACTCTCCCAGCCGGCGCGGATTGTTGTTATGACATCGCCTAGGCGCTGGCCGAGGGCCGACAGATGTTGGAGCACTTCGCCGGGCGAAGCACCGTTGAGGATGCAGGTGAGCGCATACGACGCCAGAAAGATGGCCGCAAGCCCTAACGGGATGAGCACGATCATCGCCAATGTGCGCAAGCGCTGGCCCACACGGCGACGACGCGCACGACGCTTGTCGAACGCGAGCTCCTGCGCATATGAATCTTGCTGTACGGAATAGGCCTCTGGTGCCGATTCGCACCCGGGCACAGCTGCAGGTACAGCAGCGGGCACGACATTTTGCGCAAAGGGCTGGGCTGCCGCCCCTTGCATTTGTATCTCCATGAGTCGTTGCTGCTGACGCAGCATGCGCTCAGCTTGTTGCTGCGGAGTCTCAAGAAACAGGTCCATGTTGGCCTCCAAAGTCGGAGCATTCGACGCTTACGACCAGCATCCCGCACCGCCATGACCGCGACAACGCAATCGCCGGCAATAGCCACAAAGTTTCTTTTGCTCAAAAGCTGTCGAAAAGCTCAACAACTCCCCTACCAGCACTTTCTCTGAGCTTTTTTCGCCAGCAATCTTTTGGCCTTCCACCCTTACGCCAACTGACCAAAATCTAACCAAAAGCTTGACGGAAATTGTGGAGACCGGGACCCCACACAAAAAGTGCCGCCCCAAAGGGGCGGCACACAAACTTATTATCAGCTTTTCTGTAACGAGCACGCGACGACTCAACGCCGGGGCGCAGGGCAGGGAAACCTTTGCCTCG
>DBEXKF010000343.1:0-4364 GCA_048175045.1 Collinsella sp. | reverse complement strand
TATCCCCCGGCATTTTTTATGCGAGTCAAGACTAAACAGTTCTCTGGAAACCGCCGGCGCCATTGCGTCAGCAATTTACGAGCCGCTCTACCCAACCTCTCGGCGGCTAAGGACTTTTCGCAGGTAGTTTGACGAACATATGTTTGCTTATTATAATTATACTTGAAAGCACCCCTTATCTCATGGTATAAAGAATATGGTTCCCTCCAAAAGAGGGGCCTCCAAGAGCCGGGGTCTTACCCCCGGCATTTTTTTTGCAAAAATGGAGGCCCACCATGAGCGAACTCTCCGTCTTTGTTGACGAATCTGGCGACCTCGGAGGCGTCTCCAACTACTACCTCGTCACCCTCGTTTTTCACGATCAAAACGATGCAATCGTTGAACGCATTGACCGCTATGAGCGCGCCCTGTCTCAGTCCTCGCTTCCCAATACGCCTTTTCATGCAGGACCCCTACTGAATGGAAACGGCGACTACAAAGATCTTCCCAAGGAGCAGCGAAGGCACATGTTGAGCGCATTTCGCGCGTTCATTCAGCATCTCCCCATACGCTACCTCTGTCTGCAATACCGAATGAGCGAATTCGCCGGCAATCAAAACGGTCTCGCGGAGAGAATGAGGCGAGACCTCACGGTTGAACTTTTCGACCATCTGGAATTCTTCCAGCGATACGACACCGTTAAGATTTACTACGACAACGGCCAACCGATTGTAACGGAGGTCATTCATTCTGCGCTTGAGTACGTTCTAGCAAGGGATGTCATCGTATACCGAGAAGCCACACCACGAGCCTACCGGCTATTCCAAGTTGCTAACTACATCTGTACGATCGAGCTAACGGCTATCAAGTTTGACAGCAAGGAAGATACAAAGACTGATCGGCTATTATTTGGAACCCGAAGGACGTTCAAAAAGGGATTTCTCTTATATCTCAGGAAGAAAAGGATGAACTGACCCGGGGTCACCAGTCGTCAGACGCTCCGTAGTCATCGTCGACGGCAAAGTCTCGGAGGTCGAGGCCTTCGCGTTCGGCTCGGGCCAGGAGCTCTTGAGGTGACTCGTCCTCGATATCCATCACGTCGAGCATGGCGGCCGGAAAGCCCACGCCCGCCGCACTCCCCGCGCGGTCGAGCAAGCTCTCGCGCAGCTGGTCTACATCAACTTCAATCTTCATGATGAAACCTCCTACCAGACCAGGACCCTACTCACCAACGCCAAGCTCATCCACAGCAGCAACAAAAGCCGCCACCTGCTTGTCATCCATCTGCGCAGCCAAACGCCCCACCGGCTCGTCATAGGCAAACTGCACCTTATCGATAAAACAATCCCAAGCACGCTCGTCCACACGCACGACGGCCTCGCAATACTGACTGAGCTTTTTGAGTCCATACCAAAACGCATTCACATGACGCGCGGGGTCCTCGCCCAGCACACCATCGTAGCGGCACCCGTTAAACTCCCGCATGCGCGCCACGGCGACCTCGAGCGAATCGCCGCCATCAGCCGAAGCCTCGTCCACAAGCTCGGGAATCGGAACCTCGCGTCGAACATTATGCCTGGTAGCACCGTCGCACTCGCCCACTAGCACGTCTTCGTCTAGCTGAGAATCGTAATCGAAATAGCTCAAGCCACTGCAAACCCCATGCGGCGAGCCCGCACCAAACGCACAGAACAACCCACCGTCGATAACAACACGACGGTAGGTCTCAAACGACTTCTTAACCTGAGCGAACAACTCGGAAAGCTCCCCGGCATCGCACACCGTCTCACACGCAACGCACGCAGGCTCGGGCAACGATACCGGCTCCACCGTGTTCCCCGCAACCCGGGAGGCGCGCTCGGCCCGATACGCCTGCGCCGCCAAACGCGCTCGCTGCGCAGCGCCGCGCACGTTGGTAAGCTCACGCTCCAACGCAACGTCACCAGCTACATCGCCAGCCAAAACGCCTGTAAACCCATCAGCGAGCTGCGGACCAGTCGCACTCAGCTCAGACTCAAACGTCGCCGTGATCATGCCCGCAAGGTCCGTCGCATCGGCAGCACAACGCAACTGCTCCAGCTGCGTACACAGCAGGTCGGCATCCAAAGGCACGGCATCCACAACGCGCACGTCACTCAGGAGCGCCACGCCCTGCAGCACCATAGCCCCCGCAGCATCGAACGCCACGCGCACCTTATCCGCCGTATTGGCACGCAGCTTTACCTCGATAAACGCAAGCGTCTGCTCCAGGCGCGTCAGCAGCTCGGCCTTGTCCTCCATGCGCAAAAAGGCAGCATAGCGACGCTCCATCCGCAGTGGGCCAACAATGCCCACCTGCTTGCGAGCGCGTGCAAGCGCAGCGCCCTCAACACGGCGAACATACCCGTCAACAGCTCGCACGGCAGACTTGCGCGCAGCGTGCTCGGCAGCCTCGACGCCCCTAAGCACGCCCAGCAGCTCGCGGGAGCGCGCCTTGCGCACCAACTCCCCGCGATCGTACTGCTCAAGCGCCGTCTGACGCTTGGCTACCGATTCGAAGCCAAACAGCTCGTCGAGCAGCTCACCAACAGAACGCTCGTCCGCCATGGCAGGCCCCCTCACGCACTATGCACCACCCTGTACGCGGGGCGCCCGAACACCGGACGCCCCGCTCCCCTGCACTCCTACAGATCCAGTGCCTTCTTCGCGGCATCGACCGGGTCGCCATCCATATAGAACACCGGGCTCAAGCCCGAGATAATCTCGGACGGCACGCTCTGCAATCCCGCAATGGCGCTCAGTGGCAAAATCACGCGCTTGGCGCCGGCGTTTTTGGACACGCGCATAATGTCCTCGAGCCCGCGGATCTCGTCCATAGATCCCGACATGCGCAAGATTCCCGGAATCGCCAGCGCGGGCATCACCGGACGGTTGCACGCCGCAGAGCACAGGCCCACAAACTCGGCGAGCGACACCTCCTCGGACAGTCCCTTACTCTGCAGGTCGTTATAGAACAACAGGTAGTCCTTGGAGCCAATGTGCATGCCCGGCGCCACGCGGTTCGCCAGGCCCACAAAGTTGTCGAACGCGGCTTCCAGCGTATCGCGCACCGGCTTGTTAAAGGCCACGCCCTCGTACTTAAACTTGCACTCGCCGGCAACGGCTTTGTTCTCCAGCTTGTACACGGCAACCTCGCCGCCCTGCGACCTGCCCACGCCAAACACGTGGCCGGACAGCAGCGGTCCGTCGGGAATCAGCGTGTCCTCGGTCTGCTCGGGCACGCGCACCACGTGCACGTCCTGCGGGTTGTCGGCATCCATATAGCCCAGGTTGACGTCGATAAACTCAACGCCCGCCATAATCTTGAGCTGCTCCTTTACACGGCGACGGCCTTCGATGGCGTAGTCCAGCAGCCAGCGCACATCGTCCTTGTCCATGGCCTCGTCAGGGAACAGCAGCTTTGCCAGACCGCTAAAGGTCTTGCGCACGGCAATCTCGTCACGCTTGTTAAAGTCGCTGTTAAAGCGGAAGTATCGGTCGATATGATGCGTAAAGTCCTTACGGCGCATCTCCTTGCAAAACTCCGACAGGCAGTCGGTGATCAGGCCATAATGCCCGGTCAGCAGGCTCGAACGCATCTTGGGAATCTCCCAGCCCGGCAGGTAGTAGTGGATACGGTCGAAGAAGGCCGAATCGTTGTTAAACTCCGGCGGGAACGGATCAAACAGGTGCGTGGTCTTAAGGACATTTTGCACGGTATCGTTGATGTTGCCCTCAAAGACCATGGAGGCATCGGCGTTAATCTGGTCGCGGCCGCGCGCATAGCTGCCGCTCGCCATGTAGTCCTTCATGATCTGCACGGCATTGGTGTCCTTAAAGCGCATGCCGGCGACCTCGTCAAACGTCGCACAATCCCAGTGGCCCACCAAACCCACGCGATCGGCGCGCATGGAGTTCATGCGGCCGAACAGGTTGGCCGTGGTGGTCTGACCACCCGAAAGCAGAATGGCGTAGGGCGAGACCTCTTTGTAGATGTGGCTCTTACCGGTACCGCGGGGACCCAGCTCGCAAAGGTTGTAGTTGCGCTCGATGAGCGGCACCATACGCTCGATAAAGTGCAGGCGCTCTTTCTCGGAAAGCTCGCTGGGCTCATAGCCAGCGGAGCGCAGCAGCATGTTGAGCCACTCGTCGCGCGTAAAGTACTGGCGCTCTTCGACCATGGCATCCAGGTCCAGGTTGGGCATCTGGATGGGCGTGAGCGACGCCACGCTAAACGGAGAGTCCTCGGGCCCACGCTTCTTACGCTTGGCCTTGGAGCGGCGCGGCGCATCGTCGCCAAAGACCTCCATGCCAAACTCGTCTTCCTCATCCAAGGGGTGACGATACTCGATGCTCATAATGCACCA
>DBEXKF010000342.1:0-4817 GCA_048175045.1 Collinsella sp. | reverse complement strand
AGCAGATACTCGGCAAAAACAGCGAAATCGTGCTGCACGATTTCTCGGATCCCGACCACGCCATCGTCGATATTCGCAACGGCATCGTGAGCGGCCGCAAGGTCGGCGGTCCCGCCACCGATCTGGCACTCAAGATCATGCACGACGCCAAGTATCGCGACCTGCCGTTTATTACGGGCTACGAGGGGCGCGGTGCCGGCGGCAAGACGTTGGAGTCAGCGACGTACTTTATCCGCGAGAATGATGAGATCGTCGGTATGCTCTGCGTCAACACCGACCTCTCGACCGTGCGCTCCATCAACGCCATGGCGCAGCAGCTCATGGCGTGCTTCGACGCGGCGCCGACGCGCACGGAGCCCGCCCCTATCGAGGTCGAAAGCCTTTCGGAGTCTACACAGGAGCTCATCGACCGCAGCATTGCCGAGTTGCTGAGCGCGCGCGGGCTGGATGTAGCGTCGCTTGGTCAGAGCGACCGCGTGGACGTCATTCGCCACCTCAACGGTAACGGGGTGTTCATGCTCAAGGGCGCCGTGGCCTGCGCCGCCGCCGCGCTGGGCATCTCTGAGCCCAGCGTCTACCGCTACCTGCAAAAAGTCCGCAAGGAAGGCTAACGAGCAAAATGGAGTGCGGCTCCACAAGCGATCCGTCACTTGATAAAAGACCCTGCAGCTCGCACGCGCTGCAGGGTCTTTTTGCATGTCATGTTTAGTTGTGGCCAACGCCTTAGAGAGCGGCGACGACCTCGATCTCGACCAGACCGCCAGCCGGAAGGGCGGCAACCTGGAAGGCGCTGCGCGCGGGGAACGGGGCCTCAAACTTGGAGGCGTAGATCTCGTTCACGGCGGCGAAGTCGGCGATGTCGGCCAGGTAGACCGTGGTCTTGACGACATCGGCAAAGGTAGCGCCGGCAGCGGTCAGCAGGGCCTCGACGTTGGCGAGGGACTGCTTGGCCTGGGCCTCGACGCCCTCGGGCATCTTGCCGGTCGCGGGATCGATGCCCAGCTGGCCGGACAGGAACACCATGTTGCCGGCCTGGATACCGGGGGAATACGGGCCGATGGCTGCGGGTGCGTTATCGGAAGACACGACGGTCTTGCTCATGTTTTTCTCCTTACGATCAATTGAGAGAGCGTGAGCGCGGTGTTCACACCGGGAGGCACAGTTCGGTCTGAACACCGCGCTTGATTGGGATAGTACTCAAGGTTTCTGTTTGATGCAAGAATATTATCAGCTTGCGAGAATATTTTATCGCCCAACGGTTTCCCCGAACCGCTGAACGGTTCTCATGTGGAGCAGCCAGTCCAAGCTGCTGAAGACTTTGTCCTGCTTAGGCTGCGGGCGTCGCCCACCGCAGCGACGCCACTATACTTTTGAATATCTGAGCATTTTGAAAGGCAGGATATGACCGCAACCGCCAGCCGAACCACTAACCGCAGGCCCGAGCTTTTGGCCCCCGCCGGAGGCCCGGAGCCCTTTGCCGCCGCGCTCGCCGCCGGGGCAGACGCCATCTACTGCGGCATGGGCAGCTTCAACGCCCGCCGCAAGGCAACCAACTTTACCGACGAGGCCTTTGAGCAGGCCTGCTGTGCTGCACACCTGGCCGGGTCGCGCGTCTACGTCACGGTCAACATCGTCATCAAGCAGTCCGAGATGGGCGATGCACTGCAGCTCATTCATCGCTGCTCCACGCTGGGCGCCGATGCCTTCATTATCCAGGACTGGGGTCTGTTCTTTGAGGCCAAGCGCACCATGCCCGGCATCGAGACACATATCTCGACCCAGGCGAACATCCACGACGACCGCGGAACCCTTTGGTGCCGTGAGCAGGGCGCCGACCGCGTGACTCTCTCGCGCGAGCTCTCCATCGACGAAATCGCCGCCATTCACGACGCCGCGCCCGATGTGGACCTTGAGGTCTTCAGCCATGGCGCCATCTGCTTTTGCTACTCGGGCCTGTGCCTGCTGTCGAGCTTTGCCATGGCGGGACGATCGGCCAACCGCGGCATGTGCGCCCAGCCCTGCCGCCTGCCCTACGAGTTGATCGACGAGAACGGTCGCGCGCTCTCCCCTGCCGGTCGCGAGCGCGCGCTGTGCCCGCGCGACACCAACACTTCACAGCTTGTTCGCCGTCTGTATGACGCCGGCGCCGCATCGCTCAAGCTCGAGGGCCGCATGAAGGCACCCGATTACGTGTACTCCATCGTTGATGTGTATCGTCACGAAATTGACGACATGCTATCCGGAGCCGCCGTTGCCAAGGACGAGGAAGCCGCCCGCCAGCGCCAGCTCAAGCGCTGCTTCAACCGCGACTTTACGCACGCCTATCAGGACGGCACCTCGGGCGACGAGATGATGAGCTATGAGCGTTCCAACAACCGCGGCCAGATCGTGGGCACGGTGCTGGGCAGCCGCCCGGCCAACCGCGATGTGCGCGGCCTCAAGTCCGACGACCGCCGTCGCCGCGCCGCCATCGCCCGCATTGAGCTGTTTGAGCCCGTGGGCAAAGGCGACCTGCTGGAGCTTCGCCACGATAACGAGTTTGACCAGTTCCTGACCACCATTGCCGCCGATGATGCCGCCGCCGGTGACATCATTGAGTGCCGCGTGCCCCGTAGCATGCCCGAGGGCTGCCGCGTGCGCGTGATTCGAAGCCAGAGCGCCATTGACGCCGCCGGCGCCGCGCTCAAGCGCGATGTGCTGCGCCGCCGAGCTGTTGACGTGTCCGTCGTGGCGCGCCTGGGCGAGCCGTTTACTGTCACACTCACCTGCTGTGACAACCCCGCGCTCACCGCCACCGCCACGGGCTTCACCGTCGAGGCCGCCAAGACCCGCGCCGTCGAGGCATCCGATCTGGTTGAGCACGTCGGGCGCATGGGCTCCTCTCCCTTTGAGGCCGCGAGCTTTGATGTGGCGCTCGATGAGGGCTGCGGCATGGGCTTCTCCGCCGTGCACAAGGTGCGCGCCGCCGCTTGTAAGGCGCTGGAAGAGGCCATTCTGGCACCGTACGAGGAGCGCGCAAAAACGCTCGAGTTGCCGGTGCTCGACAAATGTACGCGCCCCATGCCCAAGCACTACCGCGACGAGCCGCAGATCTGCGCCACCGTCACCTCGCTCGAGGCCGCCGAGGCAGCCCGCGCGGAGGGTGCAACGCGCATCTATATGACCACCGACGCGCTCGAGGCTGTCGGACTCTCCCCTGCCGATGCATTTGAGCAGGGTATCGTGCCCGTACTCGACGAGGTCTGCCGCGCCGTCGACCACGAGCGCGTCGATCCTTGGATCAATGCCGGAGCCACCGTCGCCGTCGGCAATATCTCCGAGCTCGCCGTAGCCGCTCATGCCGGCGCCACGGCCGAGATTCGCTCTTGCCTGCCGGTGCATAACACGCCCTGCATGGAGGCACTTGCCGAGCGCGGAGCCGGTGCGTTTTGGCTCTCGCCCGAGATCACGCTCGACGAGATCGTCTCGCTTGGCACCGCCGCGCCCGCAGCCCTGGGCATCACTGTGTTCGGCCGCCCGCGCGTTATGACGAGTGAGCACTGCATCCTGCAGGTGGCCAATGGCTGCATCCACGATTGCGCTAACTGCCGCCTGCGCGCCCGCAAGCTGTCACTCAAGAATATCGACGGCAAGGTCATGCCCGTACGCACCGACATCCATGGCCGCTCTCGCCTGTACGACGCCTACCCCATCGACCTCACGCCGCAGGTTCCTCAGCTGCTCGATGCCGGCGTGCGTCGTCTCATGGTAGACGGAACGCTGCTCGAGACAGATGAGGTGGGCCGTGCCGTCGCCCGCGTCCGTCGTGCCGTCGAAGCAGCACAGGCCGGCCGCAAGCCCGCCGCCCGCCTGCGCGGCGCCACCTCGGGCTGCATGTTTGTGGGAATTAGCTAACCGAAAGGCTTACACGTGAACGAAGAACCTCAAGTCCTTTACTGCGACGCCTGGCTCATGGCCATCGACAAGCCCGCCGGCATGATCGTCCACGGCGACGGCACCGGCGAGCGCACGCTCACCGACTACGCCAGCGACCTGCTGCTGGCGATGGGTGACGGCTTTGCCGCGACCGACATGCAGCCGCTCAACCGCCTGGACCGCAACACCACCGGCGTGGTGTTGTTTTCGCTCGACAAACAGACGCAGCCCGCCTTTGACCAAATGGTCATCGACCACGCCTTCGAAAAGCACTATCTGGCGCTGGCCGAGGGCAAGATCGACTGGAACGAGAAGCTCATCGACAAGCCCATCGCCCGCGACCGTCACGACAGCCGAAAGATGCGCGTCGGCGCCAGCGGCAAGCCGTCTCAAACTCGCGTGAAGGTGCTCAAACGTCTTAAGAGCCGTCGTGGCCTGCCCGCGCGCTCGTATATCGATGTCGAGTTGCTCACCGGCCGCAAGCACCAAATCCGTGTGCACCTGGCAAGCGAGCATCATCCCCTGGTTGGCGACGACCTGTACGGAACGCCGCGCCCCTGCGGCCTGATGCTCCACGCCCACAGCGTGTCCTTCACGCATCCCGTAACCGGCGAGCACATCCACATCGAAGCCCCCTGCCCCTGGGAGCCCTAAACCACCACAATGGGGACAGGCACCTTTGTGGTGGTTTTGCCGCAATGGTTCAACCGCGGTCCCAAAATGTCTCGATCTGTAACAGTTAGAACCCATTTTCCGGTCTATCTGTTACAGATCGAGACATTCAAATCCCCCTTAAGGGAAAATCTCAATCTGTAACACCTAGCCCACTTTTAACGGTCCAGTTGTTACAGACTTAGACAAACCGGCAGACAACGAAAGCGGCAACGCCCGTGATGGACGTT
>DBEXKF010000341.1:0-3723 GCA_048175045.1 Collinsella sp. | reverse complement strand
TGGCAGTAGTTGGCGCGTGCCTTATCGGCGGCATCATCGTCATCATCCTCGGCATTATCTGGAAGCGTCGACGCTAAGCTACACCGCCGGGCCTTGCAGCCCCGCCGCGTAAACCTTATATCGAGCACAGAAGCCCGTCCGAATTTGATCGGACGGGCTTCTTGGTGGGTATCATGGTTGGACGATCATTAGGAGGTTTTCCCCACATGGAATTGTTTGAGCCGATTCTTCATTTCTTTGAGCAACGGTGGGTCCACAACATCATCTGGGCCGTCATCTTGGCGATAGGCACCGCCGTCGCCGCCAAGGTCGTATCCAAGACCCTGAACCATCTGCTCAACCGAGACGATAACCCGCTTCCGGCATCGAGTATCTTCATCAACATCGCGCGCGCCGTCATCTGGATGATTGGCGGCAGCTTTATCCTCGACAACTGCTTTGGCATTAACGCAAACGCCCTCGTCGCCGCTCTTGGCGTCGGCGGCATCGCCATCTCGCTGGGCTTTCAGGACACGCTGTCAAACCTTATCGGCGGCATGCAGGTGACCTTTATGGGCATCATCAAGCCCGGCGACAATATCGAGGTCGGCGGCGTGTCGGGCGTGGTCCAGGACATCACCTGGCGTCATACAACGATTGAGGATGCCTGTGGGCAGACCATCATTGTGCCCAACTCCAACATTTCCAAGAACACACTCGTGCATTTGATGCCCTTTGGGCGCGTGGCCGTGCCCGTTGCCGTAAAGGACACGTCCAAGTGGGCTTCCCTTGACGTGCTGGCAGACGAGCTGACCAGCGCCACCAAGGCCGCCGTGCTTCCCATCTCGGGCTTTGACAAGGAGCCCTACGTACTCTTTAGCGAAATCGGCGACTTTGGCATCAAAGGAAAGATCATCTTTATCGTCAGCGACGACAGCACCACTTTCACCGCTGCCGACGCCTGCATCCGCGCCATCGCCCCCATCATTGCCTAAACCACCACAAAGGGGACAGGCACCTTTGTTGTGGTTTTCATTCGTGGTACCATGGTTCATATAGTTGTTTAAACGACTAAGGGAGCAACATCATGGAAGAGGCCTACCGTCAAGCACGCAAGCGCGGCGAGCAAGGACGTCGACGCGCCATTAGTCAAAGCGAGTATCCGTACCTCACGGACCTCGATAGCTTGGTTGCCCAGCTCCCCTTAGGCCAGCGAGAGAATGTCGGCCTGAGAGACATTCCGCTCGAAATGGTCGTCGGTACGGTTACCAAGGGCCGTCAGTCCGCCTTTTCATGCAACTTTATGCCCCTGCTGCCGTTTGGCACCGAGTTCGCCCGCAAGTGGTCCAACCTCTACGACATCCAGGTAACCGAGGGTTATCGCGACCCCATCATCGTCACCGAGTTCATGCATCGGTTCTATGTCCAGGAAGGCAACAAACGCGTCAGTGTCCTCAAATTCCTGGACGCTCCGACGGTTTCGGCCAAGGTCACCCGTCTCTACCCCGGCACATGGGATTCCGTCGAAAGCCGCCTGTACGGCGAGTTCTGCGCGTTTTGGCGCGTCTGCCCCCTATACGAGATCGAGTTCTCGCGTGAGGGAAGCTACGAGACGCTCGCCAAGATGCTCGGTCAGAACCTTATCGAAAAATGGCCGCAGAAAAAGGTCGACTACCTGCGCCACACCTTCCTGCTCTTTAAGCGCGCCTACCTTCGCGCAGGCGGCGACCACCTGGACATTACGCCCGCCGACGCCATGCTCGTCTACCTCAATGTGTACAACCAGGACCGCCTGCTGGATACGCCGACGGATATCGTCGTAAACCGCCTGTGCAAGATCTGGCGCGAGCTGGTTATTGCCGGCAAAAATGACGAGGACAAGGTCGATCTTGTCGAAGCACCGAGCGTCGACGAGGAGGAGACGCCCGCCAAGTCCACCTCTGGCGTGCTCAACTTCTTTATGGGCAAGACCGTCTACTCGACGGCCAACCCCCTGCGCATCGCCTTTATCCATGAGTTCCCCTGTGCGACGTCGAGCTGGGACAGCCTGCACGACCAAGGGCGTCAGTATCTCGATGAGCACTTTGGCGGTATCGTGCGCACCGAGGCGTTCGAGGACTGTCACGATCCGGATGTGTTCTACGCCGCCGTGGAAACGGCTGTCAAACATGGAGCAAACGTCATCTTCTCGACCTCGCACCGCCTGATGGAATACACGCTCAGGGCTGCCGTTGAGTATCCCCGGGTTCGGTTCCTCAACTGCTCTATCGGCCTTCCCCATCAAAGCGTCCGTTCGTACTTTGGCAAGATGTACGAGGCCAAGTTTCTGCTGGGCGCCCTTGCGGCCAGCATGGCGGACAACCACCGCATCGGTTACCACGCGTCGGTCTTCGCCTCGGGCGCACTCAGCGAGATCAACGCCTTTGCGATTGGCGCCTCGCTGCTCGACCCGCGCGCGCAGGTCATCCTCACCTGGGGCGATGTTCCCGCCGGTGGTCTTGCCGAAGCCATGTGCCGCGAAGGCGTAAGCGTCATGACCGGCGCTGACATGTCAAAGTCGCTCGAAGACCCAACGGCCTACGGGCTTCACCGCTTGGTAGACGGCAAAGTCACCGGCATCGCCATGCCCGTATGGAACTGGGGCCGTTACTACGAGCTCATCGTTCGCAGCCTTCTTCACGGCACGTGGGACGAGACCAGCGACGACAACCAAGTGCGCGCTGTCAACTACTGGTATGGCATGAGCTCCGGCGTTATCGACATCCGTTACGCTCCGGGCCTACCCTACCAAACGCGCAAACTCGTGCAGTTGCTCCGCAACGGCATTGTTGTGGGATCCATCAACCCCTTTGGCGGCGAGCTCCACAGCCAGAACGGCGTGGTACAGATCGAAGGCTTCCCTCCGCTGCCGAGCACGCAGATTGTCGAGATGAATTGGCTGGCGGACAACGTGGTAGGCACCATTCCGCAGCTCGACGATGAGCCGAAAGTCCCTGCCCTATGAAAATCCTTGCCATAGCCGATACCGAAGAACGATGCCTTTGGGAGTGCTTTCGCAAGGAACGCTTTGAGGGAGTCGACCTGATTTTGTCCGCCGGCGATCTGGACCCGGACTATCTTGAGTTTTTGGTTACGGTCATCAACAAACCGCTCATCTACGTGCGCGGCAATCACGATGACCGCTACGCACGTCATGCACCGGGTGGATGTATCTGCGTAGAGGACAGCGTGTACACGTACCGAGGGATTCGCATTGCGGGCCTTGGCGGGTCCATGCGTTATCGCGACGGCGCCAACATGTACACCGAACGCGAGATGTCCAAGCGCATGCGTAAGCTGTCGCGTAAGGTTAGGATGGTCGGCGGGTGCGACATTCTGCTTACCCATGCACCCGCCGCCGGTATGGGTGATCTGGACGATCTGCCGCATCGAGGATTCGAGTGTTTTAACACAGCACTCGAATCCTGGAATCCCGACTACATGGTGCACGGGCATGTGCACCAAAGCTACGGTTGCGATTTTCAGCGCGAGCGTCAGCATGTGTGTGGAACGACGATCATCAACGCCTGCGGCTATACGCAGTTTGAGCTCGACCAGACGCACTACCCCATCCGCGGCTGGCAAGCAGCTTGGCTCAACTCACAAACCATGCGCCGCGAGCTCAAACGCCACGAAGCCATCGAGTCTTCAACAGCCAGAACACCCTGGTAACCACCATAAAGGGGACACTGTCCCCTTTATGGT
>DBEXKF010000340.1:0-3345 GCA_048175045.1 Collinsella sp. | reverse complement strand
CAGGGCCGTTCGCTCAAGGCCCAGTTTAAGCAGGCCGATAAGGTAGGCGCCAAGCTCATCCTGGTCCTGGGCGGCGACGAGCTTGCCGCCGGCAAGGTCAAGGTGCGCGACATGCAGAGCCATGACGAGGTTCTCGTCGATCTGGCCAACGTCGTCGAGGCGGTTCGCGAGCGTCTGTAGCGCATGATTTTTGAGCTGCGGACCCGCTAACATGTCCCGCTCGCGACGAGCTATTGTTACGGGGGTGTTTCGCATTTATGCGGAATGCCCTCGCTTGCATATGCTGCCCACCGGGAAATACGACCATTTGGGGCAAAAACCCTTGCAATGCAGAAAATACTTTTGTGTGGTAAAGCGCAATCAGTGTCGAAAGTATTTCTCAAGCGCCTATAATGAATACCGCATGTTACGTGCATAGAAGGAGGAATGGGAGGAAACGTGGCTGAGAACCTAAGCAACCAGTCTGTACCCGAAGCCGCGGCGCGCGTCGCTGCCGTGGTCAACCGCCTCGTTAACCGAATCGGCTCGAATGCCGAGTCCAGGGAGCGTCTCGCCGAGATCGAGATCCCCGAGGAGCTGCGCGATAATCTGGCGCTGTTCCTGCGCCTGGAACGTCGTGTGCTTAGCGAGTATGATCCCGAGATCGCGGACCTGTTCGACAAGATTTTGACAGCCGAGATTGTGGTCAATGCTGGCAACCCCGGTAGCCGCGCTGCCGACGAGTCCGTTGACGAACAGGGCGTGCCCACCGCCGACGAGCCCACTGCCGTGGCATTTCGTGAGGTCGTCGATCTGATCGACAGCCTGCCGCTCGATAAGCAGCAGGTCATTGTCCGCGCCTTTACGAGCTTCTTCCATCTGGCAAACCTGTCGGAGGAGAACTACCGTGTGGCGCAGCTGCGCGAGCGCGAGGCCGGCGCATCGACCGATACCGAGGTCGATCCCGCCAACGAACTCACCGTCGCCTATCACCAGTTGGTAAACGAGATGGGCGTCGAGGGTGCCAATGAGCTGCTCGGCAAGCTCGAGTTCCACCCTGTCTTTACCGCACATCCCACCGAGGCCCGTCGTAAGGCCGTCGAGGGCAAGATTCGCCGTATCTCCAACCTGCTGGAGGAGCGTCCGCGTTTGGGCGGCTCCGACCTGGTGGAGAACGAGCGCCATATGCTGCAGGAGATCGACGCCCTGGTGCGTACGAGCCCCATCGCGCTCAAGAAGCCCACGCCGGTCGAGGAAGCCGATACCATCATCGACATCTTCGATAACACGCTGTTCGACGTTATCCCCGTCATCTACCGTCGTTTTGACGACTGGGTGCTGGGCGACAAGGCCGGTACCGTGCCGCCGCTGTGCCCGGCGTTCTTCCATCCCGGCAGCTGGATCGGCTCCGACCGCGACGGCAACCCCAACGTCACCGCCAAGGTGAGCCGCGAAGTCGCCGCCAAGTACTTCACTCACATGGTGCTCAAGCTCGAGGACAAGTGCCGCCGCATCGGCCACAACCTCACGCTCGAGGCCACCTACAGCAAGCCTTCTGCCGAGCTCATTAACCTGTGGAACCATCAGGTCGAGATGAGCCCTCGTTACACGGCCCGCGCCGAGCTGATCTCCGAGCACGAGCCGCATCGCGCCGTCATGCTCGTCATGGCCGACCGCCTGAACGCCACCGTGCGCCGCATCACCGACACCATGTACCACAGCGCCGACGAGTTCCTGGATGACCTGCGCGTCGTCCAGCGTTCGCTTGCTGCCTGCGGTGCCGTCCGTGCCGCCTACGGTCCGGTCCAAACCATCATCTGGCAGGTCGAGTCCTTCGGCTTCCATATGGTCGAGATGGAGTTCCGTCAGCACTCCGTGGTGCACGCCCGCGCCCTCAAGGATATCCACGAGAACGGTATCCATGGTGACCTGCAGCCCATGACGCGCGAGGTCATCGACACCTTCCGTGCCATCGGTTCCATCCAAAAGCGCTACGGCAAGAAGATGGCACACCGCTACATCATCTCGTTTACCAAGAGTGCCCAGCATGTGGCCGACGTCTTTGAGCTGGCCCACCTGTCCTTCGCACACGAGGAAGACGTTCCCGAGCTCGACGTGATCCCGCTGTTCGAGCAGCTCGAGGACCTCGAGGGCTGCGTTGACGTGCTCGACCAGATGCTTACGCTGCCCGTGGTGCAAAAGCGCCTTGCCCAGACCAACCGCCGCATGGAGGTCATGCTGGGCTATTCCGACTCTTCCAAGGATGCCGGTCCTACCACGGCCATGCTCGCGCTGCACTCCGCGCAGGAGCGCATCGCCAAGTGGGCAGAGAAGAACGATATCGACCTGGTGCTCATGCACGGTCGCGGCGGTGCCGTGGGCCGTGGCGGCGGCCCGGCCAACAAGGCCGTGCTGGCGCAGCCCAAGGGTTCGGTCAACTGCTTCTTTAAGCTCACCGAGCAGGGCGAAGTCATCTTTGCCCGTTACGGCAACCGCACGCTGGCTCAGCGCCATGTTGAGTCCGTTGCCGCCGCAACGCTTTTGCAGTCGGCCCCGAGTGTCGAGAAGACCAACACCGAGACCACGCAGAAGTTCTGGGATATGGCCGAGAAGCTCAACACTGCAAGCCACGAACGCTATCTGGACCTGCTGAACACCGAGGACTTTACACCGTGGTTCTCGACCGTGACGCCGCTGACCGAGGTCGGTCTGCTGCCGATCGGCTCGCGTCCCGCCAAGCGCGGTCTGGGCGCCAAGTCGCTCGATGACCTGCGTACCATCCCGTGGATCTTCAGCTGGAGCCAGGCGCGCATTAACCTGGCCGCTTGGTACGGTCTGGGCACCGCCTGCGAGCAGCTTGGCGATCTTGACCAGCTCAAGGCTGCCTACCAGGAGTGGCCGTTCTTCCGCACCTTTATCGACAACATCGAGATGTCGATCGCCAAGACCGACCAGCGCATCGCCAAGATGTATCTGCACCTGGGCGACCGCCAGGATCTGTCCGAGAAGGTCTTTACCGAGATGCAGCTCACGCGTAAGTGGGTCCTTGCCATCGTCGGTGACGAGTGGCCGCTGCAGCGCCGTCGCGTGCTCGGCTGCGCCGTCCGTGTACGTAACCCCTACGTCGACGCCCTGTCCATCGCCCAGGTCCGCGCCCTTCGCGAGGTGCGTATGAACCAGGACGAGATGGCCGAGGAGAAGAAGGCCGAGTACATGAGCCTGATTCTTTCGACTGTGACCGGCGTCTCGGCAGGTTTGCAGAACACGGGGTAATCGATAGCCCTGTGGCTCTCACCGGGACCCGATGGGTTTCCCTCTGAATGCGTCCTCGCACTTGAAGCCCCCTTATCCTGCTCCTTCGGAGCT
>DBEXKF010000339.1:0-2000 GCA_048175045.1 Collinsella sp. | reverse complement strand
AAGCACGCACATATGCGCGCATCTGTGCGATAATAGAGAAGGCAGAAATACAAGACGACCCATGATTCAGGAGGCACATATGGCAGATTCCAAACAGGCTCCGCTTGATGCTGCGGCAGCCGCAAAGGCAGCGTTCGCTTCGGTCCAGGGCAAGCCGTTCCCCGATGATATCTTTACGGCTCCCGAGCTTCGTTGGGCTGTGATTGGGTGCGGCGTTATCGCCAACCAGATGGCCCAGTCTCTCGCTCTTGCCGGTCGCAAGCTTGCGGGCGTCGCCAACCGCACGCTGTCCAAGGCTCAGGCTTTTGCTGAGCAATATGGCATCGAGAAGGTCTATGAAACGGTCGAGGACCTCTACGCCGATCCGAACATTGACGCAGTCTATATCACCACGCCGCACAACACGCATATCACCTACCTGCGAGCCGCTCTGGCAGCTGGTAAGCACGTACTCTGCGAGAAGGCCATTACCCTCAACTCTGCCGAGCTCGACGAGGCCCGCGACATCGCCGACGAGCACAACGTGGTCCTTATGGATGCCACCACGGTGCTCCACATGCCCTTGTATCAGGAGCTGCGCCGCCGCATGGATGCCGGCGACTTTGGACGCATGAACCTCGCCCAGCTCAACTTTGGCAGCTACAAGGAGTACGGCGACCTGACCAACCGCTTTTACAATCGCAACCTTGCTGGCGGTGCCATGCTCGATATTGGCGTCTATGCCCTGTCCGTCATGCGCCTCTTTATGGCAAGCCAGCCCGCTGAGGTCGTTTCGCTGGGCAACACCTGCGAGACTGGCGTTGACGTCGCGGGTGGCATCGTCTGCCGAAATGCCGAGCAGCAGCTGGGCGTCGTGAGCCTTACGCTCCACTCCAAGCAGCCCAAGCGCTCGGTCATCAGCTTCGACAAGTGCTACATCGAGGTCAATGAATATCCGCGTGCCGATCACGCGACCATCGTGTGGACTGCGGACGGCCACCGCGAGGAGGTCCACGCCGGCACCGAGGCTTACGCCCTGTGCTATGAGATGGCCGACCTGGAGAAGGCCGTTGCCGGCGACGACTCCAAGCGCGAGCTGCTGGATTATGCTTCTGATGTTATGGAGCTTATGACCAAGCTCCGCGCCGACTGGGGAGTTGTGTACCCCGAGGAGGAGTAAGCGATGCTTGCGGAAGATAGGCTCAACGCGATCGTGTCGATGGTGCAGCAGGCCGGCTCGGTTACCGTGCCGGAGCTTGCCGAAGCCCTGGGCGTGACGGCGTCTACCATTCGGCGCGACCTGCAGACGCTCGACCGAGCTCATCGCATCGCCAAGGTCCACGGTGGAGCGACGAGTCTTGAGCGCGCGCACGTGACGCGCGACCTAACGCTTAATGAGCGCAGCGACCTCCATAACGACGACAAGGAGCGTATCTGCGCCCGTGCGGCGGCGCTTGTGGAGCCCGAGAGCTTTGTATACATCGACTCGGGCTCGACGACGCTGAGGCTCATCGAGCATCTTCCACACCTTGAAGATGTCACCTATGTGACCGATTCCGTGCTCCATGCTCAGCACCTCGCTTTGCGCGGCATGCGCACCGTGGTGTTGGGCGGCGAGCTCAAGCCCGAGACCGAGGCACTCGTTGGCCCCGATGCTTTGGCAACCTTAGACCGCTACAACTTCAACTGCGGCTTTTGGGGCTCTAACGGCATTGCCGCCGAACAGGGCTTCACGGCGCCCGATATCGAGGAGGCGCAAGTAAAGCGCATCTCGATGCGTCATACAGCCAAGCGCTTCGTAATCTCGGACGCCAGTAAATTTGGCATGGTGGCGCCCGTCAAGTTCGCGGACTTCCGCGACGCAACGATTATTACCGCAGGCGAGGTCCCCGCCAAGTACCGGGCAATGGACAACGTCATCACGGTCTAACAGCAGGGGACGAGCTAAGGCCAAAACCACCGCAAAGGCACCTGTCCCCATTGTGGTGGTTAGCAACGAAAACCGAGTAGTTTTCTCAATA
>DBEXKF010000338.1:0-4810 GCA_048175045.1 Collinsella sp. | reverse complement strand
TCGCGAGCGAGCGCACGGATATAGGTGCCCTTGCTCACCGAGAACGCCACGGTCCACACACACGTATCACCTTCGCCGCCCACGGCGATCAGGTCGGCGGCATAGACCTCGACGGGGCGCGGAGGTAGGTCCACCGCATTGCCCTCGCGAGCAGACTTGTAGGCGCGAACGCCATTGACCGAGATAGCAGAAAACGCCGGCGGCACCTGCATCTGCGGGCCCAGCATGGCGGCCAAGCGCTCACGAGCATAGGCAGGATCGCGGAGCTCGTTGGCAACAGCCACCGTGCGGACCGCCTCGCCCTCCGCCTCATCGGTATTGGTCTCGGCGCCAAACGAGATGTCGGCGACATAGCTTGTGGTCTCGAGGGTGCGCATGCCCAGCAGACGAGTAGCCTGGCCCACGCCCACCACCATGACGCCGGATGCCATGGGGTCGAGCGTGCCGGCATGGCCGACGCGCCGCTCATGGAGGGCGCGTCGGCATTGCGAGACCACATCGTGGGACGTGCAGCCCACCGGCTTATCGACGGCGAGCAGCATATTCAGTTGAGAAGGCGTACGACGAGCCATGTACCATCCAAAAAGTTAAAGCTCGACGGTCACCGAAGCGGGATCCTCCCCCACCAGCTCGGCCAGCATGGGAAGTGCCACGGCGAGCGTCTCGCGAATTGTTCCGTTGTTGGAAAAGCCGGCGGCGGCATGATGCCCGCCACCGCCAAAGTTGGCAGCGATCTCGGACACATCGAGGTCACCCTTGGAGCGCAGGTTGCCGCGCACCTTGGTATCGTCCTCAATGCCCTTCAGGAACAGACAGACCTCGACGCCCATCACCGAACGCACCACATCGACCAGACCGTCACATTCATCCGAGGTGACGCCGCAGGCCTCAAGGTCGCTCTGGAAAGCATAGCTATACGCCACGCGCCCGTGCGCGACCGTCTTGATACGGCCCATGACAATGGACTTGAGGTGCAAAAACTCGACGCGCATGCTCTGATAGACCTCGAGTGCGACACGAGCCGGATTGGCGCCATGCGCCACCAGACGCGAAGCAGCATGGAACGCGGCAGCATCGGCGTTCTGGTACTGGAAACGACCGGTGTCGGTCACCAAGCCGCACAGCAAGCAGGTCGCGACGCCGTCACGTGCGACAATGCCGCAATTGTCCAAGAAACGGTCGATGATCATGGCGCAGGCCGCGGCATCGACGCGCCTCAGACTGAGCTCGGCAAACTCCTCGCGCGCCGGATGATGATCGAAGCACACCACATGCTTGGAGCGACGAAGCACCTCGGCAGAATTATTGAGGCGCTCGACGACCGGTACGTCCACCGAGATGAACAGGTCAGGATTGCCGGCGTACGCAGATGCCGGCACCAGGCGATCGGAGCCTTCCATAAAGCGGTAGATACGCGGAACCGGGTCATCGTCTGCCAGCAGCAGCGCAATGTCCTTGTTGGGGAAAAACTTCATGAGCGAAAGGCCCAGACCCAATACGGAGCCCAAGGCGTCGCCATCGGGAGAAGTATGTCCCGAAATCGCAATGGAGGACGCACCCTCAATGAGCTCGAGGATGCGTCGCTGAATATCTGCAGACTCGCACGAGGCGAGGTCGGCGGAATTAGTCATCTAAAGCTGCCTCCTGGGCGGCATCCGCTATCGGATAGCCGTCCTCGTCCTTTTCGATCGCAAGCGTGGCGGGAACGTTTTCCAGCGCACGCGTGATGCGCTCGGCCTCATCGGTCGAGCGATCGATGCGAAAATAGAGCTCGGGCGTAACACGCCAATCGAGCGAGCGAGCCAACAGACTGCGAATACGGCCCTTAGCGCTAGCGAGCGCCTCCATGACCTCGTCGTAGCGGCTCGCATCGCACGACACGTACACGCGCGCGAACGAACGGTCCACCGCGACTTCGACCGCGGTCAAAGTAACCAGGTCGAGACGCGGATCGGAAACCTCAAAGAGCAGGATATAACCGAGCTTCTCGCGAAGCTGCTCGCCCAGTCGGCGGGTTGCCTGCGTTTGCTTCATAGCGCTACCCCCTACTCGGTACGGGCAACCTGGTCGATACGGTAACCCTCGATCTGGTCACCGGGCTTGATGTCCTGGAAGTTCTCCAGGCCAATACCGCCCTCGGAACCGCTCTTGAGGCTCTTGGCCTCGTCCTTGTAGTGGCGCATCGAGGCGATCTTGCCGTTGAAGACCACGATGCCGTCACGCACCAGACGCACGGAATCGGTCGCGGCGATCTCGCCCTCCTCGACGCGGACACCGGCGGCGATACCGACTTTGGGCACCTTGAAGGTGTCCAGGACGGTCGCGGTACCCGTGGCGACCTCGACCTCGGTGGGCTTGAGCATGCCGATACGGGCGGCGTCGAGCTCCTCGAGGCACTTGTAGATGACGTCGTAGCAACGGATCTCGACGCCCTCGCGCTCGGCGGCGGAGCGGGCCTTACCGTCGGGACGGACGCCAAAGCCGATGATAATGGCGTTAGAGGCGTCGGCCAGGACGACGTCGGTCTCGTTGATGGCGCCAACGGCGGAGTGGATCGTGTTGATGCGAACCTCGGACTGATCCATCTTGTCGAGCGAGTCCTGAAGGGCCTCGATGGAACCTTGGACGTCGGCCTTGATGATCAGGTTGAGCTCCTTGACCTCGGCGTCGGCGATGGTCTCGAAGAGGTTCTCGAGCGTGACGTGCTTGACGCGGCTCTGCTCCTCGATACGGGCCTTGAGCGAACGCTCGTCGGCAAGGGCACGAGCCTCGCGCTCGTCCTCGAACACGCGGAACTCATCACCGGCGTTGGGCACGGACTGCAGGCCCAGGATCTCGACGGCGTCGGAGGGACCGGCCTCGGTGACGGCGCGGCCCTTGGGGTCGAGCATGGCGCGGACGCGGCCGTAGGTAAGGCCGGCGACCAGCGTATCGCCCACGTGCAGGGTACCGCGGGTCACGAGCACGGTAGCGACCGAGCCGCGGCCCTTGTCAAGCTTGGCCTCGAGGACGTTGCCGGAGGCAAAGGTGTCCGGGTTGGCCTTAAGCTCGAGCACGTCTGCCTGGAGCAGCACGGTCTCCAGAAGGTCGTCGATACCGATCTTCTGCTTGGCCGAAATGTTGACGAACATGTTCTGTCCGCCCCACTCCTCGGGGATGACGCCGTACTCGGTGAGCTCCTGGCGCACGCGGTCGGGGTTGGCGCCCGGCTTATCGATCTTGTTGACGGCGACGACGATGGGAACGCCGGCGGCCTTGGCGTGGTTGATCGACTCGACCGTCTGGGGCATGACGCCGTCGTCGGCGGCAACGATCAGGATGACGATGTCGGTCACCTTGGCGCCACGGGCACGCATGGCCGTAAAGGTAGCGTGACCCGGGGTATCGATGAAGGTGATCTTGCGGTCGTTGATCATGACCTGCGAAGCGCCGATGGCCTGCGTAATGCCGCCCGCCTCGCCGGCAGCAACGCCGGTGTGACGGATGGCGTCGAGCAGCGACGTCTTGCCGTGGTCGACGTGACCCATGACGGTGACGACCGGGGCGCGCGGCTTAAGGTCGGCGGGATCGTCGTAGAACGAGAAGGTGTTCTCCTCCTCGGGGGTGATGATCTTGATCTGACGGCCCAGGTCGTCGGCAACGAGCTCGACGAGGTCGTCGGACATGGACTGCGTCATGGTGAGCGGCGTACCAAGCAGGAACAGGCGCTTGATGATGTCGTTAGCCGGAACGTCGAGCGCCTCGGCAAGCTCCTGGACGGTAACGCCCTGGGAGACCTTGATGGCGTCGAGGTCCTCGGGGTTCACGCCCTGGGCCAACGCCTCCTCTATCTTGCGCTCCTCCTGAGCCTTGGCAGCCTCGCGCTCGCGCTTCTCCTTGCGCTTCTTGCGGCGACCGGTGGACTCGCGAGAGGCCTCCTCGACGGCGGCACGAGCCTCCTCGAGCACCTTCTCGCGGCTGTACTCCTCGGCCTCGCGAGCCATGCGGCTGTAGTGGTCCTCTTCGTTGTTGTGACCGCCCTTGCGCTTCTTGCCCTTGCCCTGCTTATCGGGGTTGGGGAAGTCCATGCCGGCAGCGACGTTGTTGCTGGCGTTGGTGCGATGGCTGTGCGGACGGCTCTCGGAGGCGTTGCGCTCGGAGTTGTTGTCGGAGGCGTTGCGATCGTTGCGACGGCCACCGCGGCGGTCATTGTTGCCGCCACGACGGTTACCGCGCTCGGCGGCACGCTCGGCCTTGGCCTTGTCCTCGGCGTCCTTCTTCTCCTTGAGCACGGTCTCCTGTGCGGCGATCTGGTCGAGCAGCGAACGGAAACGCGAACCGGAGTCGGAAGCGGGAACGGCGCGGCGCTGGGCCTCGCGGGCAGCCTCCTCCTTCTCGCGGGCAAGGCGCTCCTGCTCGGCCTTCTTCTTGGCCTCGGCCTCGGCGCGGGCAGCCTCCTCGGCAGCCTGGGCTGCGGCAAACTGGCGACGCTCCTCCTCGCGGGCCTTCTCGGCGGCGATGCGCTCGCGCTCGGCCTCGGCAGCGCGTGCGGCCTCCTCGGCGGCAGCTGCCTGCTCCTCGGCCTGCTTGGCGGCCTCGACTTCCTGGGCGCGGGCCTCGATCACCGAGGCGAGCTGCTTGCGGACCATGGCGACATAAGCGTCCTCCAAGGTGGAGGAAGCGGACTTAGCGGGAATCTTCATATCGGCGAGATGACCCATCAGTTCCTTGGAGGTCATGCCGAACTCTTTGGCCAGGGTGGACACACGGACTTTTGCCATATGACTTCACCGACCCTTTCTGGCACCTTGGGTGCCTAGAGACTGAACGA
>DBEXKF010000337.1:0-3034 GCA_048175045.1 Collinsella sp. | reverse complement strand
CATCGCGCGGGTCGTCGCGGCGAATGTGCCGTTCTAGGTTTTGCGTGCTGTTGCCGGCGATAACAACGGCGACGCCCGCCCGCCGCGCGCAGTCAATCGACTCGCGCGTGACCGGGCAGGCGTCTGCATCAATAAAGAGCGTTCGCGGCATCTAGTGCACCAGTTTGCCAAATTGAATAGCGCGAACAATCAGCGTTACGCCAAACACCAGCAGTGCGGCGCCGCTAAAGATGACGAGCATCTTGGCCGACCACAGCGGATAGATAAACACGAACATGCCGGCGATGATGGAGAGCGCGCCGCTCAGGATGGCGAGGGCACGGTTGGACGAAAGCTCGGACTCCAGAATGGACATGACACCTTCGACGATCCAGCCAAAGCCGGCCACGATAACCACCATCGTGGTGAGCGTCGCGGTCGAGAAGGCCTGGTTGCGCAGGATTATGACGCCGCCCAAGATAATGAGTAGGTTGGAGATGATGCTCGTCACGCGCCAGCCGGTGGGCAGCAGCGGCTCGAAAACAGCGGTAAACAGCCTGATCGCGGCCGTGATCACAAAGTAGAAGCCCAAGACGGTCGTTAGGAAGACGAGGGACTTGGCGGGCGCAAACAGCAGTGCGATGCCGGCGACGAGCGCCAAGACGCCCGTGATGGCGTAAATCCAGCGCACGGCCTTGACGGCTTTGCCCGCCATGCTTTTCTCGTCAAATCCAAACTGGCTCGATTTTTGGTCATCGTTCTTAAAGATGCCCATAATGTCTCCTTTCCGTGCGGCGTAAGCCTTGATCGTTACAACCAGTATCGCCTAAAGGCGCTGGCGTATGGGTCGGAGAGGGCGAAACGTAACCCAAAGGCCCCGAATTGTTTCCGTTGTTCCCCACGTTGCGATTTTCTATTCAACAGGTGTAGAACATTGCAGCCCTGTTCGTTATTGCCTACGTTTTAGGTTAGATTTTCCTAAGGACAATTGGCTTGTATTGGGGGTCCCTATGAACGAAGCAGTTCCCGAGGCGCCGTCGAGTGTCGAATCGATGGCAGAGCAGGGTTGCGAAAAGCTCGGCTTGGAAGCGTTTGATGCGCTGGTCCGTCGTGCCCGTACGTGCCGCCGTTTTGACGAGTCCATGCGCGTGCCGCGTGAGTTTTTGCTCGAGCTGGCAGAGCTGGCTCACCTGACTCCCTGTGGTGCCAATGCTCAGCGTCTTCGTTTTCATGTGGTGAGCGATGCCGAGGATTGCGCGCGCGTATTTGATGAGCTCGCGTGGGCCGGTGCGCTTAAGGATTGGCCGGGTCCTGCCGAGGGTGAGCGCCCGACCGGCTACATCGCGATTTTGGCCGAGCGCGCCGTTCCGGGCAAGCCCGCCGCTCCCATTACCGAGGTCGACACGGGCATTGCCGCGCAGACGATGATGCTCGCCGCCCGCAGCGCCACGCCCGAGGTGGCAGCCTGCATGTTCAAGGCCTTTACGCCCCACGCGATCGATGCCATGGGGCTCGATAACGACAAGTATGAGCTCAAGCTGATCATGGCGTTTGGCGTTCCGGCCGAGACACAGGTGATCGATGCGATCGATTCCAACCCCGACGGCTCCATCAATTATTGGCGCGACGAGGCGCGGGTGCACCACGTACCCAAGCGTCCGCTTGCCGACGTGCTGCTGTAGTTGTGCGTCGTTGCGGCGCAATCCGGCGGCAAAATCACCACAAAGGCTCCTGTCCCCTTTGTGGTGGTACGAGAGGAGGACATGTGGCAGATCTGTATTTGGTGCGGCATGGGCAGACTGAGCTCAATGTGCAGAGCATTTTGCAGGGCTGGCACGATTCGCCGCTTACGGCGCGCGGGCGCGAGCAGGCGCTGACGGCGCGTACGGCGTTTGCGGCGCGTGGCGTGGCCTTTGATCATGTGTATTCCTCGCCGTTGGGCCGGGCGCGGCATACGGCCGAGCTTATCGTTGGCGAGGGCCGTTCCATAGAGCTGGTCGATGACCTGCGTGAGTGGCATTTTGGCTCGCTGGAGGGTACATCAAATCGCGAGATGCCGCCGCAGCCCTGGGGTGATTATCCGGTTGCCTTTGGTGGCGAGTCGGAAAGTGAGCTTCAGTCGCGCATGGTCGCGGCGCTGTCCCGCATCATGGCCAGGCCGCAGCACGACTGCGTGCTGGCGGTTTCCCACGGCTCAGCCTGCCAGGAGTTTCTTGAGTATGTGACTGGCGAGGGGGAGCTACCCGACAACGGCGCCGTGCTTCATTTTGGCTATTGCGACGGGGCGTTTTCGCTCCTTGATTGGTAACGAACGAAAGGACCCCTATGAATAAAGACCTGTATCTGGTTCGTCATGGACAGACAATATTCAACCTTAAGCGCATTATTCAGGGTTGGAGTGACTCGCCGCTCACGCAGCTGGGATGCGACCAGGCGGCGCGTGCCGGCATGTTCTTACGTGCGCGCGGCATTGAACCCGATCATGCCTACACCTCCACGCTTCATCGCACCGAGCAGACTATCGCCAACTTGTGGCCGGGCTTGGCGTACGAGCGCCTGGACGGTCTGCGCGAGTGGTTCTTTGGCGACTTTGAGGCCGAGCGCGTGATGCTTATGCCCGAGCGCCCGTGGCGCGATTTCTATCGTCAGTCTGGCGGCGAGGGCCAGATGCAGGTGCGTGAGCGCATGGTGGCGACGCTGACCGAGCTTATGCGACGTCCGGACCACGAGTGCGTGCTCGCGGTGAGCCACGGCTCGGCTATCAAGGAGTTTTTGGACCACGTGCGGGGCGCGGCGGCAGACGAGCGCGAACGCGTGCCGGGCAACTGCTCGGTGCTGCACTTTGCGTTTGACGACGAATCCGACACGTTTGAGCTGGTCGAAGTCTTTACGCAGGAGGATTACGCGTGCGAGCTGGGGCTTGAACCGCTTGTGGCTACTGCAGGTCCGCAGCGCGGATAACGCGAGCGTGGCGGCACGGGTCGCTGGCATAACTTCTCGACGCAAAAGGGGCGGAGATGCATGTACCTGCTGCATCTCCGCCCCCTGTTTGTTG
>DBEXKF010000336.1:0-4966 GCA_048175045.1 Collinsella sp. | reverse complement strand
GCCGCGCATGCCCGAAAGCATGTTGGCGCGCACGAGCGTAGCCAAGATGTTCTCGAGATATTTCTCGGAAATCCCCTGTCGCGCCGCGATCTCTTTGAGCGGGATGCGACCGGCCGCCTGGTGCTCGGCCAGATCGACCATAACGCGCAGGGCATATCTGCCCTTTGTAGAAACCAACATGTATAGTGCTGCCTTTCGGTCATTTAGTCCGTAGAAATTCTAGCCGAAAAATTGGTTTTGAAAATACCCGTTCCGGTCAAGATGGTTAATCAGCTCGTAATAATCTTCTATTTCCTATTGCATTACTAGGCTTTAGTGTCTAGTATGCTTCCCAACAGCTAAACGAACAACCTATAATGTTTATGGGTTTAGCTGCTACACGCACCGTGAAACCACACGGCAACCAGCAACTTGAACACTTTGGAGGTTCACCATGAGCAAGGTTTACACGTCCATCGATCAGCTTATCGGCCACACCCCGCTCCTGGAGCTCACTCACTTTGAGGCCGACGAGGACCTCAAGGCTCGTGTGCTCGTCAAACTCGAATACTTCAACCCCGCCGGGTCAGTTAAAGACCGCGTCGCCAAGAACATGATTGACGAGGCCGAGAAGGCAGGCAAGCTCGTGCGCGGCGGCGACTACACCATCATCGAGCCCACGAGCGGCAACACCGGCGTCGGCATCGCCTCGGTGGCGGCCGCCCGCGGCTACAAGGTGATCATCACCATGCCCGAGACTATGTCCGTCGAACGCCGCAAGCTTATGCAGGCATATGGCGCACAGCTCGTGCTCACCGACGGTTCCAAGGGCATGAAGGGCGCCATCGCCAAGGCCGAGGAACTGCAGAAGGAGACGCCAAACAGCATCATCGCCGGCCAGTTTGTGAACCCCGCCAACCCCGCCATCCACAAGGCCACGACCGGCCCCGAGATCTGGGATGACACCGACGGCGAGGTCGACATCTTCGTCGCCGGCGTTGGAACCGGCGGCACCGTGACCGGCGTGGGTGAGTTCCTTAAGGAGCAGAACCCCGAAATCAAGGTCGTCGCCGTCGAGCCCGCCACTTCCCCGGTGCTCTCCAAGGGCCAAGCCGGCCCGCACAAGATCCAGGGTATCGGCGCCGGTTTTGTGCCCGACGTCCTCGACACCCAGGTCTATGACGAGATCATCCCCGTCGAGACCGACGACGCCTTTGCGACCGGCCGCGCCGTGGGCCACAAGGAGGGCGTGCTCGTGGGCATTTCGTCCGGCGCCGCCGTGTGGGCCGCGCTGCAGCTGGCCAAGCGCCCCGAGAACGAGGGCAAGACCATCGTGGCCCTGCTTGCCGACACCGGCGAGCGCTACCTGTCCACGGCGCTCTTCCAGGACTAGGGCCTGTCGCCCATAGGTTGAGCCCACGGACGAGCCGGTCTCCTCTCTCCCGGCAGTCTGAGCCCATCCAATCAGGGTGTCCCACGAGACGCCCGAACTTGCTACAATGTCTGCGGCGCGGAACCAGCCTCCCGCGCCGCTTTTCTTTTTTGGCCACATGCCACCAAGGAGAACCTCCCCATGCACAACAAGCGCGTGCTCGTCGCCATGAGCGGCGGCGTCGATTCCAGCGTGACCGCGTACCTGCTCAAAAGCCAGGGCTACGAATGCGTCGGCGCCACCATGCGCCTCACCTGCCCCGCGCCCGATCCCGCCACGGGCATGAGTAAGGTCGACCGCGACATCGCCGATGCGAAGGCCGTCGCCGAGCGTCTGGGGATACCCCACCATGTGCTCGACTTGCAGCAGACCTTCGACCACAGCGTTATCGAGCGCTTTGTGAACGCCTACCAGGAGGGGCTGACGCCCAACCCGTGCATCATCTGCAACCGCCACATAAAGTTTGGCGCGTTGCTCGGTGCGGCGCTGGACATGGGCTGCGACTACATCGCAACGGGTCATTATGCCAAAACAAGCCAGACAGTAGACGGCACCTGGCAGCTGCATCGCGGCGAAGATCCCAAAAAGGACCAGAGCTACTTTTTATATTCGCTTACGCAGGAGCGCCTGGCGCACACGATCTTTCCGCTGGCAGGCCTAGACAAAGAGCGCGACGTGCGCCGCATAGCCGCCGAGCAAGGCTTTACCAACGCCCAGAAGGCCGAAAGCGAGGACATCTGCTTTATTCCAGACGGTGACTACGCGGGCTATATCGAGCGCCGCTGCGGACATGCCGCTGCACCGGGCGACATCGTATGGCGCGACGGCAGCGTGGTCGGGCGCCACAACGGCGCACTGCGCTATACCATCGGCCAGCGCAAGGGTTTGGGCGTAGCGATGGCGCATCCCGTATACGTGACAGGCGTCGATGCCGCCAACAACACCGTGCATCTGGGCGAGGCCGAGGACCTAACGGCCACAGCACTCACGGCCGACGACTGGATCTGGAGCGCCCCTGCCGACCGCATGGAGGCAGAGCTCGATGACGGCGGCATTCGCGTGGGCGCCAAGTACCGCTACCATCAAAAGGATCAGGCAGCGACTCTTACACGTGGCGCCGACGGACAAATGCTACTGACTTTTGACGAGCCGCAGCGAGCCATCGCCCCCGGCCAGGCCGTCGTCGTCTACCACGGCGACGTCGTCTTGGGCGGCGGTACCGTGACCGGCGCCATCAAGTAGCCCCATCCCCTTCATAAGTTGCGGTGAAATAGGGACTGTTTAAGCGTTTAAAACCGCCAAACAGTCCCTATTTCACCGCAACTTAGAGAGGACGGCCTCGGTCGGTACTGCCGTATCAGCCGAGGCCGCTGCATCGCTAGCGCTGTACGTAGGCGCGGACGAGCTCGAAGGTGTTGCGCACGCCGTCCATGTGGCTACGCTCGTAGTTGTGGCTCGCATACACGCCGGGGCCGATCAGACCATGGCGAATGTCGTAGCCGGCAGAGAGCGTGGCTTCGACGTCCGAACCGTAATGCGGATACACGTCGATAGCGTAATCGAGCTCAAGCTCGCGCGCGATATTGGACAGCGCCGTCACCAGGTCGTAGTTGTACGGACCGCCCGAATCCTTGGCGCAGATCGACACCATGTGCTCGGTGCAGCCTAGGTCGTCGCCCACGCAGCCCATGTCAACGCTGATCATCTCGCGCGTGTCGGCCGGCACGAAGGCGCCGCCGTGGCCCACCTCCTCGTACACGGTAAAGAGCAGCGAAACCTTACGCGAAAGCGTCACCTCGCCAGCGGCGACGGCACGCGCCAAGCCCAACAAAATGGCGGCCGATAGCTTGTCATCCAGGAAGCGGCTCTTAATGTAGCCGCTCTCCGTCACCGTCGTGCGAGGATCCATAGCGATGATGTCGCCGGTCTGAATACCCAGCTCGAGCACATCGTCCTTGCTGTCGACGTTCTCGTCGAGCAAGATCTCCATGTTCTTCTCGATGGTCTTGACCGGCTCGTCGGCCACGTGCGCCGAAGGCTCGGTGTTAAGAACCACGCCCGTGTAGACATTGCCGTCGCGCGTGTAGACGGTGCAGTTCTCGCCATCGGCCGTAGACCACTGATGCCCACCGAGCGTCGTGGGGCGCAGGCGGCCATTGTCCTTAATGGAACGCACCATGGCGCCTAGGGTATCGACATGGCTCGCCAGTACGAGCGGCTCGCCCTCGCCGCCAAGCTCAACGAGCACGTTACCCTTATTAGAACGCTCAGGCCCAAACCCCATATCGCGCAGGGTCTCCATCAGATAATCAGTCGCCGCACGGGTATAGCCGGTAGGCGAAGCAATAGAAGTCAGCGTCTTAAGCTGTCCTGCGATATAGAAGAGCGTCTCCTCTAGAGAAGCATCAATATTAGAAGTCATATGCATCCTTCCAAGTAAAACTAAGACCGAGTCCCGATTTTAACCGTTCTGCACGTGCAATGCCCCAGGAGCCGAGCCGCCTCCAGACGTCCCCGCACCGGTTTTGTGCACGTGCACGGTTTACAATCTCAATCTTGCATAAATCCTATTGGTATTTGCATAGAAATGAGGCATCTTTTTGCTTCGTCTCAGGGTGCCCCACCTTGGACCGTGCAAAAAACGGAGTATTCAGCACCGTGGGCCCCAACGGCCCCATCACGAACGACAAAACGACGCGGTTACAGCAGTGTTGCAGGTCGTCGCAAAGCAGAAACTCAGTAACAACCCCCTCCACTCATCGATAGCCCGCCCACAATGGCTGTCGATGGGCGCCTGCGGATCACTACCGCCCATTCACAACGTTATGCATTTTTAAGAGCTTGTTGAATACTCCCAAAAATGCACGCAGGGAAGTGCACCACCTATCCGCAGCGGGCAGTACGCCTTGGTTTTGTCCGTCTCAGGGCATCGACGCAGCACAAAAAGCCCCGCCGTGCGTAGCACGGCGGGGCCAGCGGCACGTCAAAAGACCATACACCTACGGGCGAAGGACCACCAAACTGGGCTAGGCAGCCGGGCAGATCTTCTTGAAGAGCTCGATGACGTCGTCGAGCGTCGCCTCGCGCGGGTTACCCGGGAAGCAAGCGTCGGCCATGGCGTCCTTGGCCAGAACCTCGATCTCGTCGGCCTTCATAGCCTCGCAGACGTGCGGGATATTCACGTCGGCGGAAAGCTGCTTGACGGCGGCGATAGCGGCGTCGGCAGCCTCGTCGGTGCTCATGCCCGTGGTGTCAACACCCATGGCAAGGGCAACCTTGGCCAGGCGCTCAGCGCAAACCGGCTTGTTGAACTCCATGGCAATCGGCAGCAGCATGGCGCAAGCGACGCCGTGCGGGGTGTCGTAGTGAGCGGACAGGGTGTGAGCCATGGCGTGGTCGATGCCCAGGCCAACGTTGGAGAAGCCCATGCCGGCGACATACTGACCAAGAGCCATGCCCTCACGGCCGGAGCCGGGCTGGCCGGACTTGGCCTCGGCGACGGAGTCACGCAGGTTCTCGCTGATCAGCTTGATGGCCTCAAAGTGGAACATGTCG
>DBEXKF010000335.1:0-7173 GCA_048175045.1 Collinsella sp. | reverse complement strand
GGAGGCCCCGTTCACCCGAAGCTTTTCCCATTGCGCGACTTCTGGCAAAGCCAGGTGAGCGCAAGGGAAAAGCGTAGGGTGAACGGGGCCTCCGACGGGAAAGTTAAACCGCTACTTACGCCTTGTTGACGGAGCCAAACTCCTCCATGAGCTCCTTGGTGCGGGCAACGATGTTGTCGCGACCAGGCTTGAGGAGCTTGCGGGGGTCAAAGCCCTTGCCCTGCTGATCCTTGCCAGCCTCGATATACTCGCGAACGCCCTGGGCGAAGACGAGCTGCAGATCGGTGTTGACGTTGATCTTGGAGATACCCAGGGAGATGGCCTTCTTGATCTGATCCTCGGGGATGCCGGTACCACCGTGCAGAACGAGGGGCAGGTCGCCGGTCTGAGCCTTGATCTCGCCCAGACGCTCGAAGGAAAGGCCAGCCCAGTCGGCGGGATACACGCCGTGGATGTTGCCGATACCGCAGGCGAGGAAGTCGACGCCCAGGTCAGCAATCTGCTTGCACTCAGCGGGGTCAGCGAGCTCGCCGTTGGAGGTCACGCCGTCCTCGGTGCCGCCGATGCCGCCGACCTCGGCCTCGATGGACATGCCCTTGGAGTGGGCAAGCTCAACGAGCTCCTTGGTGCGGTCGAGGTTAAGCTGGAAGGTCTCCTCGTGAGAGCCGTCATACATGATGGACGTGAAGCCGGCCTCGATGCACTTGAAGCAGTCCTCGTAAGAACCGTGATCGAGGTGAAGGGCGACGGGGACGGTAACGCCCGTGGCCTCGACGGCAGCCTTGACCATGTCGGCGCAGACCTTGAAACCGCCCATCCACTTAGCGGCACCAGCGGTGCACTGAAGGATCAGCGGAGACTTGGCCTCCTCGGCGGCCTGGAGAATAGCCAGGGTCCACTCAAGGTTGTTGGTGTTGAAGGCACCGAGAGCGTACTTGCCGGCCTCGGCCTTCTTGAGCATGTCTGCTGCGTTGACGAGCATAAAAGAAACCTCCTGTAAGGTTGCTCCGATAACGCCTGAGATTTTACCACGACATACCCGAGCATAAACGTTCGTTTGTTCACGAATACCATCCGATTGGACAATTTTTGACCGTTTGCCCCACAGAATCGACCCACTGGGGAAAATAGCTTGACGATTGAGCGGTCTTCGTGGTTCGAAAGACGGCTTCGAGCCTACATCTGCATAAACGGATTCTGCATAAGTTCGCGCGCCATCGTGGTCGAATCGCCATGGCCCGTCAAGCAAACGGTATCGGGCGGAAGCGTCTTGGCAAGTTTGGAGAGCGAGCGCATAATCGCCGCCTCGTCACCGCCGGAAAGATCGGTACGACCGTGGCTGCCCGGGAAAAGCGTGTCGCCCACAAAGGCGATGTTCCCCTGCTCGGTCGCGGCGAACAGGACGATGCCGCCCGGCGTATGCCCCGGCGTCTCGATCACCTGCAGGCAGATATCGCCCAATTCAATCGTATCGCCCTCGGCAAGCAGCCGCGTCGGCTCGCCCGGATCGGGCGTCTCAATACCCCACATGGCGCGCTGCTCCTCGATATTTGCGCGAGGCACCGTCACGTCCTTAGCGCACAACTCATATAGTGCGCTGTCGCCAACGACAGCTCGAACCCCGGCGACCCCGCCAACATGGTCGGCATGACCGTGCGTGCAGACAGAGCCGAGTACGCGCACCTCGGGATGCGCGGTGCGGATATGCTCCACAAGACGCTCGCCCTCCCACGCCGGATCGACGATTAAGCACTCGTCATTCGAAATCACGACGTAACTGTTGGTCTGAATGGGGCCGTTGACGAGCGCCTCAATCGAAGCCGAGCCTCGGGGTGTCAGGTCCAAAGTCATATCGCCCATGCGCATACTCTCCTTCTAAAAAACGTTCGAGGCACCAAACGATGCATCGAACGTAACCAATATCTATGATGCTGAGAGGCTCTCGCACCTACACACGGCGCTTGAGCTGAGCTCCGCCTTCGCCGGGCATAAGACGGCGCGCGTCATAGACCGAGTCAACACTGCTGATGGAAGCCAGCAGCGGATCAAGACCGCTCGCGTCCGAGATCTCGACCATAAAGCGCAGGGTCGCAATACCCTCGCGGTTGGTCGAGGTGGCAGCGGAAAGGATATTGCCACCCGCATCGCCAATGGCAATGGTGACGTCCTTGAGCAGGCCCATGCGATCCAGGCACTCGACCACGATCTCGACTTGGAAGAGGGTGTCGGCAGCGCCGTCCCACTCCACATCGATCATGCGCTCGGGATGTTCCATAAGACCCTTGACGTTAGGGCAGTTGGCGCGATGCACCGAAACGCCACGACCGCGCGTGATGAAGCCGACGATGTCGTCGCCCGTCACGGGGTTGCAGCAATGAGCCAGACGGACCAGCAGGCCGCTGTTGCTCTCGCCCTTGACGATAATGCCGTTACTGGCGCTCTTGCCGCGCTTTTGCGGCTTGCGGTTGGAGCCGCGAGCGGGCTGCTTCACGGCCTCGGCGATAGCCTCGGCCTTGGTGAGCTGTTCCTCGGGCTTGGGGTCCAAGATTTGCTCGACCTTATTGCCCACAGCGCGCGGGGCAACCTTGCCGGCGCCGACGGCGGCAAACAGGTCCTCGAGCTGCTTGAAGTTAAACTGCTCCGCCACGGCGTTGAGTGCACGCGTTGAACGCGGCGTAGAAATGCCATAGCCACGCTTACGCAGGTCCTTGGCCAGCATATCGCGACCGGCGGCAGCGTCGTCGTCCTTGGTCGCAGCGGCAAAATAGCGGCGGATCTTTGACTTGGCGGAAGGTGTCTTAACGATCTTGAGCCAATCGCGCGACGGCTTGGAACTCTTGTTAGTCAGGATTTCAACGCGGTCGCCCGTCTTGATCTCGTGCGTGAGCGGAGCCACCGCACCGTTAATTTTGGCGCCGACGCAGTGGTTTCCCACCTCGGTGTGAACGGCATAGGCAAAGTCGAGCGGCGTGGAGCCGGCACGAAGCGCCATGACCTCGCCTTTGGGCGTGAAGACAAAGATCTCCTGATCGAACAGATCGACCTTCAGCGAGTGCAGGTATTCCTTGGCATCGGTAATCTCGTCGGAAGCCGCCCAATCGAGCGAATGCTTGAGCCAGTTGATCTGGTCGTCCAAACGTTGAGCGTCATTGGTCTTGGAAGCAGACGATCCGCCCGACTTCTTATATAGCCAGTGGGCGGCAATGCCGTACTCGGCCTGCTCATGCATCTCGTAGGTTCGAATCTGAATCTCGAGCGGACGAGCCGTAGGGCCGATGACCGTCGTGTGGAGCGACTGGTAGTTATTGACCTTGGGCATGGCGATATAGTCTTTAAAGCGACCAGGCATGGGGTGCCACAGCGTATGCACCGCACCGAGCGTGGAGTAGCAATCGCGCACCGAATGGGTAATTACGCGCAGCGCCACCAGGTCGTAGATCTCGGAGAACTCCTTGCCCTTGCGCTTCATCTTTTGGTAGATGGACCAATAGTGCTTGGAGCGGCCGTTGATCTGGAAGTCCTCCAGACCAATGCGGTTGAGCTCATCGGTAAGCGTCTTGATGGTCTCGGCAAGGTAGCGTTCGCGGACCTCGCGCGACTCAGCTACCATACGCGCGATGCGCTGGTAGGCATCGGGCTCCAGGTAGAAGAAGGACAGGTCCTCGAGCTCCCACTTAATAGAGCTCATGCCCAGGCGGTCGGCCAAAGGCGCGTACACGTCCATGGTCTCGCGAGCCTTAAACAGGCGACGATCCTCGCGCAGGGCTGCCAGCGTTCGCATGTTGTGCAGACGATCGGCAAGTTTAACGATGATGACGCGGATGTCCTTGGACATGGCGAGGAACATCTTGCGCAGCGTGAGCGCCTGCTTCTCGTCCATGCTGTCGACTTCGATGTTGGTGAGCTTGGTCACGCCATCGACGAGCTCGGCCACCGTATCGCCAAACAGGCCGGAAACATCGGCGAGCGAGGTCTCGGTATCCTCGACGGTATCGTGCAGCAGCGCGGCACACACCACATCGCAGTCCATCTTGAGATCGGCCAAAATGATGGCAACCTCGACGGGATGGTTAATGTACATCTCGCCCGAGCGGCGCTTTTGGTTGCAGTGCTTCTCGGCGGCAAAGCAGTAGGCCTGCTCAACCTTAGAAAAGTCGTCCTCATTCATATATTTGAGGCACAGGCGCTCCAGCTTGTCGTAGCTGTCCGCCATAATCTCGGGCGGCAGCTCATCGGCATGCTTATAGTGCTCCATCTCCGAAAACGGCTGGAGGGTGGAATCATGGGCGGTACGGGCTGCGGCATCCATCGAGGTCCCCTTCCCCTAGGCCCGCGGTACGATCGGGCGGTTAACTTTGGCTAGCATATCAGAAGCGCACGAATCGAGCGCCCAGCTCCGGAAAGCCGAAAACTCCATGCGCGAGCGCAAGCCCTCCAAATAGCGAATTGACCTGCTCAATTGCACGCGGCCGGGGTTTTCGGCCATCGCGATGCGACGAGTGTCGTCAAACCCCGAAACTCGACAGAAACCAAGCTCTTCGAAGATTCCCAGGCCGCTTTCCACCGAACGCTCGTCGACCGGCGTGCGAGCATCGATGGCAAGGCACATCTGCGCGATGTCGATATCGCTCGCGCTAAAGGAATCGTCCCCGGTCTTGCCGCGGTTGGAGCGCCACATGGTCTGCAGCGCGCGATAGAGCGTGACGAGCTCGTCGCGCTCGGGCGCATAGCAGTCGAGTAGGCGCTCGTTAATACGGGCGTCACGCGACGAATAGAGTAGATGGATCACGGCGGGTTGGCCATCGCGACCGGCGCGGCCGCTCATCTGGTTAAACTCAATGCCGCCAAACGGCATGTGATAGAGCACGACATGGCGAATATCGGGAAGGTTGACGCCCTCGCCAAAGGCGGATGTCGAGACGATGCAGCTGAGGCTGCCGTCTCGAAACGCCTCCTCTACGCGATGGCGGTCGGTGCGCGTAAGGCCAGCGTTATAGAACGCGATACGGGTCGCACAGTCGGGAACGCGTTTGCGTAGTGTCTTGGCGAGCGCCACGGACTGGTCACGCGAATTGACGTAAATGACGGTCTTCTCCCCCGTCGCCACGATCGACACCAAACGGTTCTCGCGGCTCGCAAGGTCGCGGTCGTCCTCGAGCTGCAGGTTCTCGCGCACCGTCTCGTCGACCACCGTGCGAGTGATTGGCAACATGCGGGCAAGCTCGGCCACGACCGGAGCCGTCGCGGTGGCCGTCGCAGCCATAACGACCGGGTCGCCCAGGGCTTTGAGGATATCGGGCATGTCAAGATAGGCGCTACGGTCGCCGCCCTTGGCAAGGCCGGCGTGGTGCGCCTCATCGATAACGACAAAGCCGATGCGGCCCGAACGCGCGAAACGGTCACGGTGGATAGACAGGAACTCGGGCGTCGTGAGCACGATACCGGTGCGGCCCGAAGCTAGGCCGGCGAACACGTCATCGCGTGCGGCCTCCACGGTCTCGCCGGTCAGCACGCCAACGCCAATGCCAAGCGCTGCCATCGTCGACGAGAGGTGATAGGCCTGGTCGGCAACGAGCGCACGCAGCGGATAGACAAAGATGCTCGCACGCCCGCGAAGGACCGCCTCGCGCGCGGCATGCACATGGAAGATGAGCGACTTGCCGCGCCCCGTTCCCATAACGGCCAGAACACTCTGGTGATCGGCCAGGGCATCGAGCGCCTCGACCTGCGCGCGGTGCGGCTGGTTCGAGCCGATAAAGCTATGGATAAGCGAGCGCGTCAGCTCGGTATAAGAAAGCTGGGCGAGCGTCTCGCGTTTACGCGACTCCAGGCGCAGGCCGGAATCCGCCGGCTGCACGCCACGACGAAGCTCGCATGCCGGATCGTCGACGCTGGGCAGCGTGGTATCGCGAACCAGAACATCCTTGATCATGAGCTTGGGCTTCACACGCCCCTGCCAATGCTCGGCAACGGCCTCGAACACCAAGTCGACAGCGCTATCGCAGTTGATGAGCTTATCGATTTGCGGCACGCGGAACATAATGGCCGGCACGCTCGCGGCGCCATCGGTCGCCACAAAGCGCATGTGCTCGCCGGTTTTGCCCACCACGGCGCGATCGCACATCGTCACGCCCTCGGCGGCCAGCAGCGGCACCTTGTTGCCCTGGCCAAACGGCTCAAGACGGGAAATCTGCTCTATAGTCTCGATATTCAGCTCGGAAAGGTCGACCGTGGCGGCAACCTCGTCGATGTCTTCAAAGTCCTCGGCGGGAATCTCCGATAGCACGGCGGAAAGGCGACGACGGAATTCATCGAGCTTGGATGCCTCGATGGTCACTCCCACCGCACCGGCATGTCCGCCGCGACGAATCAGCAGGTCGGAACAGCGCTCGACGGCGTCAAACAGGTTAACTTTGCCCACCGAGCGACCAGAGCCGCGCGCGATACCGTCCTCGATCGAGAACAGCAGCGCCGGCACGTGATAGCGGTTGGTCAGACGGCTTGCCACGATGCCCTTGACACCCTCGTGCCAGCCTTCACCGCCCACGACGATCGCGCGTCCGCCGTCATAGGTCTCCTCGACCTTTGCCATGGCATCGCGCGTGAGCTCCGCCTCGATCTCACGGCGCTGGCGGTTGATTTCCTCGAGCTCAGCCGCCAGCGCGCTTGCTTCGATGGGATTGCGGGCAAGCAGCAGGTCGAGCGCCAGCTTGGGATCGGCCATGCGACCGGCAGCGTTTAAGCGGGGAATGAGCGAGAATGACAGGCCATCCGCCGTAATGCTCGAAAGGTCCGCCTTGGCGAGCGCGGCAAGCGCGATATAGCCGGGGCGAGCGGTTACGCGCATCTGCTGGATGCCCTCGGCAACCAGCGCGCGGTTCTCGGGCGTGAGCGGCATCATGTCGGACACGGTGCCCAGCGCCGCGACCTCGATTAGCGAACGCCAATACGACGGCTTGCCCAGGCGCTCACCCAGGACTTGCACCAGCTTGAGCGCCACACCAGCACCGGCAAGCTCGCGCGAGGGGCCCTCGTCTTCGAGCTTGGGGTCGGTCAGGGGCACACCCTGCGGCACCTGGTCGGAGGGCTCGTGATGGTCCGTGACCACCAAATCGATCCCCAGGCTCTCCAGATAGGAAACCTCTTCCTTGGCGGCAATGCCGTTATCGACGG
>DBEXKF010000334.1:0-5443 GCA_048175045.1 Collinsella sp. | reverse complement strand
CCGACGGGTTCGAACCCGTGCACCGGCAACAAAAAAAGCGACCAACCGGAGTCGATCGCTTTCTAGTCTATGGTGGGCCGTCCGGGGTTCGAACCCTGGACCTTGGGATTAAAAGTCCCCTGCTCTGCCAGCTGAGCTAACGGCCCGCGGGTGGCATTGTACCACGGTCTGGGACTATTCCCAACTCCATTGGCCGTTCTGGAAAATCACAACTTCACGTCCATCAGGCGTAATGCCCGTAATATCGATGTCGTCCGTGCCGATCATAAAATCGACGTGCGTGCTCGAGACGTTAACGCCATGCTCCAGGAGCTCCTCCTTGGACATGTCATACCCACCCTCGATGCATTCGGGGAAACCGACACCTAGCGCGAGATGGCAGCTAGCGTTCTCGTCATAGAGCGTATCGTAGAACAGAACACCACTTTCGCGGATCGGCGTGTTCTTGGAAATGAGCGCGACCTCTCCCAGGTGAGCAGCGCCCTCGTCAGTATCGATGATACTTGCGAGCGTTGCCTTGCCCACGCGGGCGTCGTAGTCCACCACGCGGCCGCCCTCGAACTTAATCCAAAAATCTTCGACCTTATTGCCGTGATGGATGAGCGGCATGGCCGAGTACACGATACCGTCGGCGCGCATGCGATCGGGCGAAGTGAAGACTTCCTCGGTGGGAATGTTGGGGAAGAAGGGGTGCCCATCGGGCGTCTTGCCCTTGCCGCCGGCCCACTCGTGACCTTTCGTCATGCCAATCGTCAGATCGGTTCCATTTGCCGCGTTGTAATGCAGGTAGTCGAAACGATTGTCGTTCAGGAAACGCAGGTTCTTTTCGAATGCGGCGTCATGGAGTTCCCAGTCGCTCTCTGGGTCCTGGCCATCGGCGCGCGCGGTGTGCAGAATCGCATTCCACAGCTTATAGATTGCAACCTCATCGGCGTCTCCCGGGAACACCTCGTGCGCCCAAGCCACGACCGGAGCGCCGGCGATGCACCACGGATTGATGTTGTAATCCAGTCCACGGCGGAAAACTTTGCACTGCGTATTCCTCGCCTTTGATGCCGCGGCCGGCTTGGCTGGATCGATGCCCTTGAGGGCCGCAGGATCCGCACCCTCGATAAAGACAAAGCAGGCACCATCCTGGGCCAAGGAATCCAGCTGCATGCGCTTCCACTCGGGCGTCTGCTCAAAATAGCTTTTCTCGACATGCTCGTACGTGAGCCTCGTCACGGCATCATCGGCCCAGATGACCGTCACGTGGCCGGCGCCGGCAGCATAGGCCTCCGCGACCACCACGCGCGCAAACGGCGCGCACTCAACCGGAGACTGAACGACGACTTCCTGGCCGGGCTTAACGTTTACGCCCTTGCGGACAACCAGGCGCGCATAGTTTTTAATCTTGGGCTCCAGGGACTTCATACCCTCCAGGGCCTCTTCGACCGTCAGGGCAGCTCGAATCATGTGCCACTCCATCTATCTATAGAACAGTAAAAAGGCGCGCCGCAAAAACGACGCGCCTTATATCTTAGCGATAAGTATGTATGCAAACGCTACTTCTTCTTGGAGTCCTTCTGGTCCTCCTCGGCAGCCGCGCGCTCAATAAGAGCGTTGAGCTTGTTCTCGGACATGCCCTCGGCCTGCGCGCGGTACATGTTGCGCAAGGGACGAATACGAGCGAAGTCGTAGATAAAGTCACCTAGGATGATGACATAGGACAAAACGATGCCGACCATCTGGACAGGGCTGGACACCATGCCAGCGGGAGCGAAGTACAGCGAGGCCCAAATTGCCACGACGAGCACCATGCCAATGGCGAGCACAATCCACCAGATGCGACGGCGCTTGGTGTAGTCCTCGTCCTGCTTGAGGAGGATATTCGACACCGTATAGATGCGGTCCTCCTTGGCGCGCTGCTTGGCCTTGCGGGCGCGCTTCTCCTCTTTAGAGAGGCCCTCGAGGTTCTCGCCCTTCTCGAGCTCTTTGCGGCGTGCCTTAGACGAAGCCGGCACGACGCGAACGGAGCTCGCTGCTTGGCGGGCGGGCTTAGCAGATGCGGCAGACTTGCGCGCAACCCCGGTAACTTCGTGGGATTGCGTGCGCTTGTTCGTGGCGCTACGGGTACTCACTTATGCGTTCTCCTTCATGCTTGTGAACTGGGAGCCCGTGATGATCTGGAAGGCCTCGCGATAGCGCTCGGACGTGCCATCGATGACCTCGGCGGGCAGGTGCGGGGTCTCCCCCGTCATATCCCAGTTGGCCTTGAGCCAATTGCGGACGAATTGCTTGTCGTAGCTAGGCTGGATCTTGCCCTCCTCGTAGCTGGCAGCAGGCCAGAAACGGCTGGAGTCGGGCGTGAGGCACTCGTCGATCAGCGTGACCTTGCCATCAATAACACCAAACTCGAACTTGGTGTCGGCAATGATGATGCCACGGGTCGCGGCGTACTCGGCGGCAGCCTTGTAGATCTTGAGGGAAAGGTCACGAATCTGCGTGGCGATGTCCTCGCCCACGATCTCGCAGCAACGCTCAAACGAGATGTTCTCGTCGTGGTCACCGATCTCGGCCTTCGTGGACGGCGTGAACAGCGGCTCAGGAAGCTTGGAAGCCTCGGTCAGGCCCTCAGGCAGCTGGATGCCGCAGACGGTGCCGTTCTCGTCGTAGGTCTTCTTGCCCGAACCGGTCAGATAGCCGCGGACGATGCACTCGATAGGAATCGTCTGGGCCTTCTTAACCAGCATGGCGCGGCCGGCGAGGTAGTCACGATACTCGGCAAACTCCTCGGGGAAATCCGCCGGATCGATGGAGACGAGATGGTTGGGAACGATGTCGGCAAACTTATCGAACCAGAATGCCGAGATGCGGTTGAGCACCTCTCCCTTAAACGGAATCTCGTCGGGAAGAATGAAGTCGAACGCAGAAATGCGGTCGGTGGCGACCATCAGCAGGTTTTCACCGGTATCGTAGATATCACGAACCTTGCCACGGGAATCCGGACGACGCTCCATCGTTGTCACGTGAGTCACTCCTTACCAAAATACGACAGTAATGCGGGTTCTTTCCCGCACGTTTTCGCAAACTCGGAGCGGCAGGGACGAAACCCCTCCTTCACCGAATAGCGAAAAGCTAGTGCTCCATTGTAGTAGATGCCGCGTCCGCCGTGTGCTCGCGAGGCAGATGAATCGTAAAAGTCGTACCCTTTCCAAGCTCCGACTCCACGGATATGTAGCCGTGATGACGCTCGACAATCTGCTTGGTCACGGCGAGGCCCACGCCCAGGCCACCCGCCTCGCGGGCGCGACTGGCGTCGGCACGCCAAAAACGACCGAAGATGCGCGACAAATCATCCTTGGCGATACCGATGCCCGTATCCGAAACCGCGATATCGACGTGCTTGCGGTCGCTGAGCACCGACACCACGACCCAACCCCCCTCGGGGGTATAGCGCATGGCGTTACTCAAGAGGTTGATGACGCATTGCGTGATCATGTCGGGATCTGCCTCGACAACGTCATCGTGACCCTGCGTCTCATCTGCAAAGCGCAAACGCAGGTCACGGTCGGCAAAAAGGCGCTCCTGGCCGTTCACAATCGATCGTACGAACGGAACCATGTCCACCGGTTCCAGGTTGAGCGGCGCGGTGCTGTTTTCCATGCGCGACAGATCGAGCATCTGCTGCACCAGACGGGCCAGACGGCGCGTCTCGGATGCGACTGTCTCCAGGTGTTCGTCGTCGGTGGGATACACACCGTCTTGCATGGCCTCGACCGTCGCAAGCATGGCCATGAGCGGCGTGCGCAGCTCGTGGGCAACATCAGAGGTCAGGCGCTTCTCGTGCTTCATATCCTTTTCGAGTGAGGTGGCCATCTCGTCGAAGGTCTCGCCCAGCTGATCGATCTCATCATCGCCGCGCAAGCCCGTACGAGCGGACAGATCGCCGTCGCGAATTTGCTTGGCCGTGCTCGTAATTCGATGAATCGGCTTGGTAAGCATGCGCGACACAAGCGCTCCGATAACGACCGAGATGCAGACGGCCACAACCGCGGCAAGGGCCATGGCGTTAAAGGTCTTCTCTCTGAATGCCGAGTCTGCCCTGGTGAGCAGGGCATCGGAGCCAACCGCCCACAATTTGACCTGACCCACGTGCTCGCCGGAGGACGTCACGATCTCAACGTTGGCAACACTATTGGAATCGGTGGGAGCAGACGAGACTGGGCTGTGCGATGCCCTCTTTCCGCTCGCATCGTCGGTCGTCGCCTGATTTTCGCGTACATCGGCAGTAGCGCTTGCCGAGGGCCACGAGTCGTCGTAGACGATGACGCCCTTTTTATTGACGACCTGCATACCAAGATCGTCGGACACCAAGCTCGATGTCGCGACCGTACGCAGCTCCCCCGCGGTCCAAGAACCGTTTTCCTCATATGACGTTGCCAACTTTTCGGCAGCGGAATTGGCGATTTCGACAATATTGGAGCGTGTGTAATCCGTAAAAACCGTGCCCCATACAACGGAGACTACGCCCACCAGCACCAATACCGTCATGAGCGATGTCAGGGCAAAAGCCAGGGCCATGCGCGAGGGATAGCTCATCGTTGGCCGTGAATCGGAACGAGGCGTGTTCCAACTAGCCTTGGAACCCGCCTCGTTCTCCTGCTTATGCTTTTGCCCGATTTCAAAGCGCGCAGGTGTCATATGTGATTTCCTTTATTTCTCGTCCGACTTATCGGTCTTGGTCGGAGCCTCGAAGCGGTAGCCGACACCGTGGACAGTGTAGAGCCACTTGGGCTTCTTGGGGTCGTCGCCCAGCTTGGCGCGAAGGTTCTTCACGTGGCTGTCGATGGTGCGCTCGTAACCCTCAAAGTCGTAGCCGAGCACCTTCTCGACCAGCTCCATGCGGTTGTAGACGCGGCCGGGGTGACGGGCAAGCGTGGTGAGCAGCTTGAACTCGGAAGCCGTCAGGTCGACTTCCTTGCCCTCGACCAAAATCTTGTGGCCCGAGATGTCAATGACCAGATCGCCAAAGTCGAGCACCTCGACGGCCGGCTCATCGGCCTGGTGGGCACGGCGGAACAAGGCGCGCACGCGCGCGACAAGCTCGCGCGGCGAGAACGGCTTGATCAGGTAGTCGTCGGCACCGAGCTCGAGGCCGATAATACGGTCCTCGATCTCGCCCTTAGCCGTCAGCATGATGATGGGGACATCCGAGGTATCGCGAATGGTGCGGCAAACGCGCTCGCCGGGAATCTTGGGGAGCATAAGGTCGAGCACGACCAGGTCGAACTGATGCTTCTCGAACTCCTCGATCGCGGACTGACCGTCGCCGACGCCCACAACCCAGTAGCCTTCGCGCTCGAGATAGGCAGCGACGGCGTCACGGATTGCCTTCTCATCCTCGACCAGCAGAATCTTTTTTGCATCTGAAGCCATAACACGGCCCCCCTGTCTCAATTAG
>DBEXKF010000333.1:0-9782 GCA_048175045.1 Collinsella sp. | reverse complement strand
GCCCGTAGCACCGATCATGTGGCCGGTCATCGACTTGGTCGACGAGACGTGCGCGGCGCGTGCCGCGTCCTCGCCGAGCGCACGCTTAATGCCCGCCGTCTCGGACGAATCGTTGAGCTTGGTCGAGGTGCCGTGAGCGTTGATGTAGAGGCCCTCGGAAGGCTTAACGTCGCCCTCGGCCACCGCCAGCGATATCGCACGGGCGATGCCGGCAGCCTCGGGATCGGGGCTCGTGATGTGATAGGCATCATCGGTGTTGCCGTAACCCACGACCTCGGCATAAATGTGCGCCCCGCGAGCCAGCGCGTGTTCCATGCTCTCGAGCACCAGCACGCAGGCGCCCTCGCCCATCACAAAGCCGTCGCGGTCTGCATCGAACGGACGGCATGCCGTCGCGGGATCGGGGTTGGTGGTCAATGCGCGGCAGGACGTAAAGCCCGCAACGGCATCGGGGATAATTGCAGCCTCGGCGCCGCCCGCGAGGATCGCGTCGGCATAGCCGTGCTTGATGGCGCGGAACGCCTCGCCCACCGCATGGGCCGAGGTTGCGCACGCGGTCACCACGGGCAGGGTCGGGCCCTTTGCCTTGTGGCGGATTGCGATATTGCCCGATGCCATGTTGGGGATCATCATCGCGATCATATAGGGCGATGCGCGGCGGGGCCCACGTTCGGCAATCGTATGGACGTTGTCGACGAGCGTCGTCATGCCGCCCACGCCCGAACCCACGTAGACGCCCAGGCGCTCGCGATCGATGGCGCCTTCGACATCAAAGCCCGCATCGTGCATAGCCTCGTCCGAAGCCGCCATCGCAAACTGAACGCAGGGGTCCAGATGCTTTGCATCACGCTTGCCAAAGTACTCGTTGCCGTCAAAGCCCTTGACCTCGGCCGCTACCTTGACGGCAAACGCATCGGTATCGAAGTGCGTAATCGGGCCGATGCCGCACGTGCCAGCGCACATTGCCGCCCAGGTGGCAAGCGCGGTGTTGCCGAGCGGCGACACGGCACCGATACCGGTGATTGCAACTCTCTGTTCCATCATGGTCTCCTCATCCAAGCCGTTCTTCGGCCCTGGTTTCTACATCGCCATTCCGCCGTCGACGCGTATGACTTCGCCCGTAATGTAGGCAGCCGCATCGCTCACTAAAAATCGCACCACACCGGCCACCTCTTCGGGCTGCGCCATACGCTTAAGGGGAATCTGCTCCTCGGTTACCGTACACACCTTCTCCGAGAGCTTTGCCGTCATATCTGTCTCGACAAACCCGGGGGCGACCGCGTTCACTCGTACACCGCGGGGCGCAAGCTCGCGCGCCACCGCCTTGGTCAGGCCGATCACGCCCGCCTTGGAGGCAGCGTAGTTGGCCTGCCCGGCATTGCCCATCAGGCCCACAACCGAGCTCATGTTGACGACGCAGCCGCCGCGCTGGCGCATAAAGGTCTTGGTGAGCGCACGCGTCGTGTTAAACGTTCCTTTAAGATTGACATCGAGCACGCGATCGAAGGCGTCATCCCCCATGCGCATGAGCAGGCCATCGCGGGTGATGCCAGCGTTGTTGACGAGCGCCCAAATGGAGCCAAAGTCGTTGAGGACAGCTTCCACGCACGCGTTGACGGCAGCGGGGTCGGCCACGTCACATTGATATGAGCGCGCCGTGGCGCCAGCCGCCTCGCAGGCGTCGCACGTCTCGCGCGCCGCATCGACGCTGCCGGCATAGACGACGGCGATATCGTAGCCATCCTCCGCCAGACCGATAGCGCAGGCGCGGCCGATACCCCGCGAGCCGCCCGTGACCAGTGCCACGCGACGTGAGTCGTTGCGCTCGAGCGCGCCATTGTTCAAGTTGCCCATGTCATTCCTTTCGGGTTACAGCCCTGTGGACTATGCGAGCTCGTCGGCAATAGCTGCGACCTGCTCGGCCGTCTCGCACGAATACACACGAACGTCGCTCAACGTACGCTTGATCAGGCCGGACAGCGTTTTGCCGGGGCCGACCTCAATAAATGTGTCGATGCCTTGATCCTGCAGAGCATGCAGCGTATCGACCCAGCGCACGGCATTGCTCACCTGATTGGCCAAGACATCCGATGCCGTCTGGGGGTCCGCCGGATAGGGCGCCGCTGTCATATTTGCCAAAACAGGAATGAGCAACGGGGACGGCGCGTGACCGGCCTCAATATATGCGGCAAGGCCACAGGTCGCCTCGGCCATATAGGGGCTATGAAATGCACCCGACACCGCGACCTTCATGGCGCGGCCGCCAGCCTCTTTTACTAGGACGTCGAGGGTCTGCAGCGCATCGGGCGCTCCGGCCACAACCGTCTGCTGGGGACTGTTGTAGTTGACCGGCCAGCAGTCCTCGCCGGCCTGCGCAGCCAGGTTCTCGACTTGCGCAGCATCAAGTTTGATGACGGCGCGCATGCCGCCAGGGTGACGCTCGGCCGCCGTGGCCATCAATGCCGCGCGCTCACACACGAGCTCAAAACCCGCTCGCGTATCGAATGCCCCCGCAAAGCTGAGCGCAGCGACCTCGCCCAGCGAGAATCCCGCACAGGCGGCAGGCACCACGCCGCGCTCGCGCAGGGCGACGGCGACAGCCAAGTCGTGCACGAACACGCAAGGCTGCGTGTTCTCGGTCTGCGAGAGCTCCTCCTTGGAGGCGCTCCGGCACTGCTCGCTCGTCCCCGGGCGCACCTCATCGGCAATGACGAACACCTCGGCGGCCGCCGGCGATGTCTCGATCAAGTCGACGCCCATCGCGGGGTGCTGGGCACCCTGGCCGGCAAACAAAAACGCTACGCCACCCATGCGCACGCACCCTTCAGGACGTGCTCGGCGCCATCGACCAGGTCGTCAACGATTTCGCGTGCGCTCTTGCGCTCGTTGACCATGCCGGCAATCTGTCCACACAAAAACGAACCCTCTTCGTAGTTGCCGTCCTTGGCGGCCTTACGCAGCGCACCGGCTCCCATAGCACCGAGCTCCTCGGCACTCGCACCGGAACCCTCGCTCTTGGCATAGGCGTTGGTGAAGGGGCTCTTGAGGGCGCGCACTGGATGCCCCGTCGAGCGACCGGTCGCACGCGTCGAAGTGTCGTTGGCCTTCAGGACCATCTCTTTGTACTGCTCCGAGACGGTGCACTCATTCGCAACGAGAAAGCGCGTACCCACCTGGACGCCGGCTGCGCCCAGCATAAAGGCAGCCGCCACGCCGCGGCCGTCGGCAATACCGCCGGCGGCCACAACGGGAATGTCGACCGCATCGACGACCTGCGGCACCAGTGGCATCGTCGAGGTCTCGCCAATATGGCCGCCCGATTCGGTACCCTCGGCAACAACCGCCGTGGCTCCACGACGTGCCACGAGGCGCGCCAGCGCCACCGAGGCAACGACCGGGATGACCTTGATGCTCGCCTCGTTCCACGCCTTCATGTACTTGGCGGGATTGCCGGCGCCCGTCACGACGACCGGCACTCGCTCGTCAATCACGACCTGTGCAACCTCGTCGGCAAACGGGCTCATGAGCATGACGTTGACGCCAAAGGGCTTATCCGTCTTGGCGCGCAGCTCATGAATCTGGTCGCGAAGCCAGTTGGCGTCGGCGTTCATGGCCGCGATGATGCCTAAGCCACCCGCCTCGGACACTGCGGACGCCAGCGAGGCATCGGCAATCCAGGCCATACCGCCCTGGAACACGGGCTTTTCGATGCCGAGCAGATCGCAGAGAGGAGTCTTGAGCATCTCTACTTCTCCAATGCCGCCTCGACCGTATCGGCGAACTCGCCGACCGTCTTGGGGTTCTCCTCGGTATCGAGCTGGATGCCAAACTCGTCCTCGACGGCAACGAGGATCTCGACGGTGCCCAGGCTGTCGAGGCCAATCTCCTCGAGCGTGGACTCGGGCTTCATCTCGACATCGTCAAGACCGGCGGTCTCGCGGATAACGTCGCAAACGCGCTCGAAGGTCTTCTGATCTGCCATGGTAGTTCTCCTGTGGTTGTGCCCTAGGGCGTTTTTATTTCCTATGTGCGACTACTTCCAACGAAGCAGATAGCCACCTATATCCAGACCGGCGCCAAATCCAACCAAGGCGATGGTGTCGCCTGTGTGAAGTGCGCCGGCGTTTGCCAGCCGGTCGAGGGCAAGCGGAATGCATGCGCTCGAAATGTTGCCGGTCTCGCGCAACGTGCGAACCACGCGCTCGTCCGGCACGCCCAGGCGCTTGACCGCCTGGCTCAGGATTCGTTCGTTAGCCTGATGGAATACAAAATGATCGATGTCTTCGACCGAAATGCCCGCATCGATCGCAAGCTTATGGACCGTGTCGCAGATGGCGTTGACGCCGAACTTGAACACGCGGCGGCCATTCATGGACAGCACGCTCGCGCTATCTGCGGAAGCCTTAAACGGCGAGGTGCCGACCAGGCCGGGAACGCGCAAGGTCTCGACGTCGGGCGCCGTCGAAAGCTCAACGGCAAGGGGGTTGTCTCCCCCAGCTTCAATCACTGCGGCGCCTGCCCCATCGCCAAAAAGCACGCAGGTGGCACGGTCGGTCCAGTCGAGCGCGCGCGTCATCTGCTCGGCAGCAACGACAAGCACGCGCTCGGCACGGCTGCGGGCGATATAGCCCTCGGCGACATCGAGCGCAAATACGAAGCCGGCACAAGCCGCCGAGACATCGAAGGCAGGGCACGTCGCGCCTAGTCGCTCAGCAACGGCACACGCCTCGGCGGGAACAAGGTGGTCACCCGTCGTCGTCGAGCAGACGATCAGATCCAGCTGGCTCGCGTCGATTCCGGACACCTGGAGTGCCCGCTCGCTCGCCGCTACGGCAAGGTCGTCAAGTGACTCGGCGGTGCAGACGTGGCGGCTCTTGATACCTGTGCGAGTAAAAATCCACTCATCCGAGGTATCGAGGAACTCGGACAGCTCGTCATTGGAAACACTGCGCTCAGGAAGTGCCGAACCTGTTCCAAGAATCGTGAAACCCATCACTAACCTCCTTTGAGTTGTTGACGTGTTTACATCGACCAAGAGAGGATAACGCATTTCAGTCGTTGTTGACGTGTTAACATTAAATTGTCTAAATGCGACAAAGGCTTCACATTGTGTCTATCTCTCGACACCATTACGCGATTGCCTTATTACCTTAGGAGGTACCAGCTGTTATGGATTTACGTTTAACAGTGGTCGACGTAACCGGATCGACCAACGATGACCTGCTCGAAGCAGGAAAACAGGGAGCGCCGCACGGCACAGGACTTGCCGCCCGGGCTCAGACAGCAGGACGCGGTCGGCGCGGGCACAAGTGGGACTCAACCGCCGGCAACCTATTGCTTTCAATTGTCCTGCGTCCATGCGTTAATCCCGCAAAGTACTCTGGTCTTGCCGCCGTCAGCGGCCTAGCGGTGCTCGAGGCACTCGAAAAACAGGGTCTTGCAAACGAGATTGGCCTCAAATGGCCCAACGACCTGGTCGCGCGTGGACGCAAACTCGGCGGCATTCTGGTCGAGGCCGCACGCGATAACGAAGGCAACCCCTTTGCGGTCTGTGGCATCGGCGTTAACGTGAACTATGTGCCCGCGGAGGTTCCCGATGGCGGCCTGCCAGCAATCGGCCTGTCAGACCTCAACAAGAACGTTCCCGCCGTCGACATGCTCCTCGATGAGGTCTATCACGCAGTTATAGACGCTGTAGATGCCTGGGCAGAGCGCCTCAACGCCAAGGAAGAAGACGCCGGTCCGCTCGCGCCCGTCCACGACGAATATATCGCTCACCTCAATTGGATCGGGGAGCACGTTATCGCCCGCTCCCCCGCTGAGGACGAGCTGGCGCGTGGCATATTTAGAACGGTCGACGATTGCGGCCGCGCGTGCATCGAAACGGAAGACGGCTTTCGATCCTTCCATTTTGAGGAGGCATCGCTGCGCCCCTTGAGCGAATAGGGCGCCGCAACCACCTACTCGGCAGCATTACCCCGCAGTCCAAACCATCATTCAAAACAAAAGGGCCCCGCTGCCGTTACGGCAGCGAGGCCCTTTAAGCTATGAGCGATATCGCTTAGAGCTTGATGTCGATGTCGACGCCAGCGGGGAGGTCGAGACGCATGAGCGAATCAACGGTGCCCGAGGTGGGGTCGAGGATGTCGATGAGGCGCTTGTGGGTGCGCATCTCGAACTGCTCACGGGAGTCCTTGTTCAAGTGCGGCGAGCGGATAACCGTGTACAGGTTGCGCTCGGTGGGCAGGGGGACAGGACCGGAAACGCGAGCGCCGGTCTTCTGAGCGGTCTCGACGATGAGCTTCGCGGACTGATCGACGACCTCGTGATCATAGCCCTTGAGGCGAATGCGGATCTTCTGGGTAGCCAACTTAAACCTCCAAAGAGTGCGAGAGATGTTCTCGCGGATTACGTAACAGGGAGCTCGAACTTAGGCGTTCTTACTCATGACCTCGTCCACGATGGACTTGGGCGCGGGCTCATAAGAGTCGAACTGCATCGTGTAGGATGCACGGCCCTGGGTCTGGGAGCGAAGGTCGGTAGCGTAACCGAACATCTCGCCCAGCGGCACCTTGGCACGGATGAGCTTACTGTTCTTGCGATCCTCCATGCCCTCGATCTTGCCGCGGCGACCGGAGAGGTTGCCCATAACGTCGCCCATGTACTGCTCAGGGGTCTCGACCTCGACAGCCATGATCGGCTCGAGCAGCTGCGGATCGGACTTCTTGAGGGCGTCCTTGATAGCCATGGAACCGGCGATCTTGAAGGCGGCCTCGGAGGAGTCGACCTCGTGGTAAGAACCGTCGAACAGGGTGACCTTAACGTCGAGGACCGGGAAGCCGGCGATAACACCGGTGTTCAGGGCCTCCTGGATGCCCTTGTCGATGGACGGGATGTACTCCTTGGGCACGACGCCGCCGACGATAGCGTTGACGAACTCGTAGCCGAAGCCCTCCTCCATCTTCTCGAGCTTGATGACGGCGTGGCCGTACTGACCGCGACCGCCGGACTGACGGACGAACTTGCCCTCAGCCTTCTCGACGTCGTGACCAGCGGTCTCGCGGTAGGCAACCTGGGGCTTACCGACGTTAGCGTCAACCTTGAACTCGCGGAGCAGGCGGTCGACGATGATCTCGAGGTGCAGCTCGCCCATGCCGGCGATGATGGTCTGACCGGTCTCGTGGTTGGTGGACACCTGGAAGGTCGGGTCCTCCTCGGCGAGCTTGGTCAGAGCAAGGGACATCTTGTCCTGCTCGGCCTTGGTCTTGGGCTCGATGGCAACGTCGATAACGGGCTTAGCGAACTCGATCTTCTCGAGGACGATCTCCTTGCCCTCGGCGCACAGGGTGTCACCGGTGGTGGAGTTCTTGAAGCCGACGCAAGCGACGATGTCGCCGGCGGCAGCGTCGTCACGGTCGATACGCTCTGCGGCGTTCATCTCGAGGATGCGGCCGAGGCGCTCGCGCTGACCGTTGGAAGCGTTGACCACGTAGGAGCCGGACTCGGCTCGGCCGGAGTAAACGCGGACATAGGTGAGCTTACCGACGAACGGGTCGGTCATGATCTTGAAGACCAGGCCGGAGAAGGGCTCGTCGAAGGAAGGATGACGCTGGATCTCCTCGCCGGTGTCCGGATCGGTACCGGTGACGGCCTCGACGTCGAGCGGGCTGGGCAGGTAGTCGACGACAGCGTCGAGCAGCTCCTGAACGCCCTTGTTCTTGTAGGCGGAGCCCACGAAGACGAGGTTGAGCTCGTTGGCCAGAACGCCCTTGCGCAGAGCGGCCTTGAGCTCCTCGACGGTGAAGTCCTCCTCCATGAGGATCTTCTCCATGAGCTCGTCGTCAAAGCTGGCAGCAGCGTCAAGGAGCTCCTCGCGCTTGGTGGCAGCGATGTCGGCAAACTCAGCCGGGATCTCGTCCATCGGCTCGGGGTAGGTCATGCCCTTCTCGTCGGCCTTGAAGTCCCATGCAGTCATGGTGACCAGGTCGATGACGCCCCAGAAGTTGTCCTCGGCGCCCATCGGGACCTGAGCGGCCACGGCGTTAGCGTCGAGACGATCCTTCATGGTCTCGATAGCGTTGAAGAAGTCAGCGCCCACGCGGTCATACTTGTTGATGAAGGCGATACGGGGGACGTTGAAGGTAGAAGCCTGACGCCAAACGGTCTCAGACTGGGGCTGAACGCCGGCAACGGCGTCGAAGACGGCGACAGCGCCATCGAGGACGCGCAGGCAGCGCTCGACCTCAGCGGTGAAGTCAACGTGGCCCGGGGTGTCGATGATCTGGATGCGGTAGTCCTTACCGTCCTTGTTCCAGAAGCACGTGGTAGCAGCGGAGGTAATGGTTACGCCGCGCTCCTGCTCCTGAACCATCCAGTCCATGGTGGCAGCGCCCTCATGGACCTCACCGATCTTGTGGGTCTTACCGGTGTAGTAAAGAATACGCTCGGTCGTGGTGGTCTTACCGGCATCGATGTGGGCCATGATGCCGATGTTACGGGTATCGGAAAGCTTGTACTTAGGCTTAGCCATGTTAGTTCCTTACCTTAACTTACCAACGATAGTGAGAGAACGCGCGGTTGGCCTCGGCCATCTTGAAGACGTCCTCACGCTTCTTGACGGAAGCGCCCAGGCCGTTGGAAGCGTCGAGGATCTCGTTGGCGAGACGCTCGGCCATGGTCTTCTCCTTGCGAGCGCGGGAGAAGTTGACGATCCAGCGGATACCCAGAGCGGTGGAACGACGGGAGTTGACCTCCATCGGGACCTGATAGGTAGCGCCACCGACACGCTTGGGCTTAACCTCGAGCGTGGGCTTGACGTTGTCCATAGCCTTCTTGAAGGTAGCGAGAGCGTCGCCACCCTCGGACTTCTCGGCAACGATCTCGAAAGCGGTGTAAACGATGCGCTCAGCGGTGGCCTTCTTGCCGTCAAGAAGGACCTTGTTGATGAGCTGAGTCACCAGGCGGTTGTTGTAAACGGCGTCAGGCTGAACCTCACGACGATTAGCTGCTGCACGACGCGGCATGTGAAATCTCCTTAAGTGTCTACCGTGCGGCGCTTAGGCGGCACACGGCGAAAGTATCAAAACGTTATCTGGCTTATTTAGCCTTGGGGCGCTTAGCACCGTACTTGGAACGGGCCTGCATACGGTTCTGGACCGGAGCAGCGTCGTAGGCGCCACGGATGACGTGATAACGGACACCAGGGAGGTCACGGACACGACCGCCGCGGACGAGCACGATGGAGTGCTCCTGCAGGTTGTGGCCCTCACCCGGGATGTAAGCAGTAACTTCGATGCCGTTGACGAGGCGAACACGGGCAACCTTACGAAGAGCCGAGTTCGGCTTCTTGGGGCTCGTGGTGAAGACGCGGGTGCACACGCCGCGCTTCTGGGAGTTGTGCTGCAGAGCAGCGTTCTTGGACTTCTTGGGCACGGAACGACGGCCCTGGCGAACCAGCTGGTTAATAGTAGGCAAAGCGTACTCCTTCTCGAATGATTCCAGCTTTCTGTAAAGTGCAACGGCTTGAATCGAGGGGTCAGCATCCCCCTACGAAACACGCAGTTCGATAGGATACGTGGCGTTAGCTGTGCCGTCAACAGACCACGCCGCCGGGCGTATCCCAAAATAGCCATATTTCCGCAAAGCCTACACAAAAGGAATCCCCTCCTGTGCGCGGGGGCGGATTCCCGGCCCGGGCGGCCCGCTGTTTAAGTTTGCTGCTCTACAGTCCTGCGCAAGACGGAAAGCACATTAAGTGCTTTCCTTTGCGTGCGGAACTCGCG
>DBEXKF010000332.1:0-2221 GCA_048175045.1 Collinsella sp. | reverse complement strand
CACCCTGAGCTCCGCCGCGATCTCCGCCGCCGTCCGCTCCGGGTGCGCCTGCATCCGCCCTATCATCTCGTCCGTCCAAAGGACGTAAGAGGAGCGCCCCTTCCGGAGCGCCCACTCGTCCCTCAACGGATGTGTTGACTTTGTAGATGGGCCTTTTGGCCCATCTCCTACAGGTGGCCTACACGCCATTCGCATACCCCCATCGCGCTCGGTTTGCTTCGACCACCATACCAAGCGCCGGGGACTACCTCACGCACGGCGCTCGATTATCGCCCCGCACTTCGGGCAATGGACGGCTTCATACGCAAGCATGTCCCCGAAGCCGATAAGCTCCCAGATCTGCCCATCCCATCCGCAGTCGGAACAATGGAAGTAGCCGTCGGTCATCCGCTTGCCTGGGATAAACGGGTCTTGCTTGTGCTCAACAAGGTCGTGGCACATCGGGTGGTCGATCAGGTCGGCGATTACAGCCACGTCCTCTTGGGGACACAGACAGTGTTCGGAACCGACCACGGCCCCATGAACACGTAACCACCAATCGCCAAGTGACCACCCGGGCTTGTATGAGATTTCGCGTAACTTCTTCGCCACCTCGCGCCGCTTCTCATCATTGACCATCTGCAGCCTCCGTTTCCTTTATGCGCTGCTCTACTGTCTCCGCGATGTTCCTCTCCCAGACGGCGAGTTCGCGCATCGTCCTTTTATGTCCGTTCACAACGGCCTGCTTGAACTGGATAATGTGCAGGAGCTGCGCCAGCGACGGGTCGTCCCCTAGGCCGTGTGCCTCCGCGCGTTTTTCCAATTCGGCATAATCGGAAAAGTTCATCAGTTCTCACCCCGCAGCCTGCGGATGCGCGATGCGATGTCGCGCATGGCAATTCGACCGCAGCCGTCCTCGCCACCGGGGCACGATGTGCAGCCATCTTCGTCCTTGTCTCTGTGGAAGTAGGCGCAAGCCTCTTGATACCGCGCGTCACCCGCCGCGTCCAAGTCCTCTTCGAGCTTCTCCCAGCTGTCGGGCGGGGTGGAGTAAAGCTCGTTCGGTCGCATCGAGACACAGCAGAGCTTGTCTACTTTGCCGGTAAGGCATGAGAGGGACACATTGACGATATGGCGATAGTCGACCAGCATGACACCGACCGCCTTGTACTCGGTTCCGCGTCCGTCGTAATACGCGCCGCCCAGCTCGATCTCCTCGCCGTCGGCGGTCTTGATGTCGATATTCATAGCCCAAACTCCTCGTAGTCGCGGCACTCGCCGCACTCGTCCTCGCAGTACAGCAGGTTCCCCATGAGCCACGCTGCGGCCCACTTCGCCAGGCGCCAGAACCCTTCCTTGCGCTCAGGCGCCTCCGCGTCGTAGGCGCGCTCGAACTCGAGGTGGCAGTAGCCGTAGTCGACGTGGATGTCGCTGCTGCAGAAATGCCTGCAGTTCCCGCACATCCGAGGCTCGCAGTCCCCGCCGAAGTGGCGCTCGATAGCGGCGTCGGTCACCCCCATCGGGTAGCCGCCGACCCTCGAGTCACTCATCGCAGTCCGCCCCCCCTACGCTCTCGTCGAGCAGGTCGATGGCATCCCCGACGGTCGCCTCGATGCTCGTCAGCTGGCGGCGCAGGTTCTGCACGAGGTTCGCGCCGGTGACCTCCGCCCTTCCCGCCTCGTAGGCGCGCTCGATCATGTCGGTCACCGCGACCTGCATCGCCGTGTCGTTGTAGCCGCGCCTGACGCGGTACTTCCCCAGATAGGCGTGCGCCCTGTCCTGAGGCCTGCACTCGCGGTCGAAATGGAACACCTCGACCGCGTCTGCCTTGATCTGATCCAAAGTCTCCATCACAGACGTCCCCTCTCTCGGTTCCTCTCGTTGCAGCGCTCGATTGCCGCGTCCACGTCCTCCTGCGTGAACCCCTCGGCGTCGAGCAGGCTGACGACCGCCTGGACCACGTCCATACACTCGTCGATAAGGTTCTGGCGGTACTCCATGCGCGCCGTCATGATCGGGCTGAGGCGCATGTCGTCGCAATCCTGCCAAGCGCCGTATACCTCGGCCGCCTCCTCGAGCGGCTTGAGCGCCTGCGCCTTGGGTGCGTCCGGCTCATCGAGCGCCCCGAACTCGAACTTGTAACCGTCCCTCATCAGATGCGCCTCCCCTGTGCCAGCGCCGCGCGCATGGCGTTGACCTCTCGGCCCGACTCGCGCCTCGTTCCGAGGTACACGTCCACTGG
>DBEXKF010000331.1:0-3290 GCA_048175045.1 Collinsella sp. | reverse complement strand
CATCATCTCGCGCACATCCATGGTCATGGCATAGTCGCGCTTGTCGGCATCGGTGACGGTATCGTCGCCCACCTTGATGCTCGCCGGCACCTCAAACGACGTACTCGATCGCACGACACCCAAGTCGAAGCCGGCGCCCGCCACGAGCGTCTTAAAGACCGAGCCGGGCTCGTAGGCGTCAGTGACCAGGCGCAGGTTCATATCCTCGGTCTTGGCGTTCTCCAGATCGGTCTGGTCGTAAGTCGGGTACGAGCAGGCTGCCAAGATCTCGCCTGTCGTAGGATCGGTGACCAGCGCCGAGCCGTTCTTGGCCTTTGTCTTCTCGACAGCCTCTGCCAGGGCATCCTCGGCCGCACGCTGGATATTGACGTCGAGCGTCGTCACGATATCAACGCCGTCGACCGCAGCCACCTTTTTATAGGCACCGCCCGCGATATAGCTGCCGTCCCTCGCGCGCTCGCGTACGAGAGAACCGTTCGTGCCGGTCAGAAGCTTGTTGTATTGCTTTTCGAGACCCGTCAAGCCGTCGTTGTCTACATTCACTACACCCAGCACCTGCGATGCCAGATTGCCGTATGGATATACACGCTTCATGGCCTGCTCAAAAAGCACGCCGGGCAGGTTCTTCTTCTCCAGCGCCGCAACATCGTCTTCGTCCACCTGGCGCTTGATATACACCCAGGTTCCATCGGACTCGACGAGCTTGCGGCAGGTCTTTTTATCGATTCCAGTTGCCTTGACCAGCGCCGACACCGTCTTGTCAACATCCTCGACAAGCTGCGGGTTCACGGCGATGTTGCGACATTCGACCGACGACGCCAACACGTTGCCGTTGCGGTCGTAGATGGTGCCGCGTTTGGCATAGAGGGTCTGCGCAAGCAGGCGGCGCGCATCGGCACGCTCGCGCAGTTTATCGGCTTCGACAATTTGATAGTCGGCAAGGCGAAAGACGCCCAAGCCCAAGCCAAGCCCAATGAAGCCCATGACGGCTTTGCGGCGAGGCAGAGGCGCGCCTGTGAGCCATTCGGTCGACGAACTCTTGCGCGACCTGGTGTTATGCACTTGAGGGCCGCCCGAGCCGCGAAGTCGCGACGCCGGGTCGTTGCCACGGGACTGCCCGGCGTTGTAAGATTGCCGACCCGTTCCTTGATAACCAGAACGTCCCCGCGACGAGGGACGTCCAGAACCGCGGCCCCCATCGGAACCGCGGCGATAGTCATTTGTCATACTCAGCTACCGTCTTGCTACTGAGCGGTCGCCGTCGCGTTGGCGCCCGCGGCTGCATCCTGCGAAAAGTCAAGTGTAACGCTCTCGCTGGGCTCCACCATGCCATAAGCGCCCGCAAGGTCGCGAATGCGCGTGTCGGCGCCATAGACCGAATGCATGACCTCCAGGTCGGAGCTCTCATCGGTCGCCTTTTCGAGCGTGCTGGTAAGCTCGGCGTTGCTGTTGAGCACCTGGGCCGTAACGCCGGCGAGCGCCACGCGGGCGACGCCGATCGTCATGAAGATAGCCGCAATGATGCAAAACGTTTTAAGAACGCTCATGAAAACCGGGCTTACCACCTGGTTTGCCTGACGGCCCGCGCCCGTGTAGACATCAAAGCGCGGCGCGCGCTGCTCACGGGGAGCAACGGGGGCCTGCGGCGTCTCACGATAGGCGGGCATGGCGTTCATATCATAGGCGAGTGCTGCGCTTGAAGTGTTGTAGCCCATGATATGCCGCCTCCCATCCCGAGTACGTTGGTAGTGTGTTTAAGCTTCGTTTATGGTGCGAGCGGGAGGTCCAATATCGCGCGGTCGCGCCTACAGACGCTGCGCCACGCGGATTTTGGCTGATCTCGCCCGAGGGTTGCGCTCAACCTCATCAGGCTGGGCAACCAAGGGTTTGCGGGTGATGACCTTGAGTATCGGCACGTTGCCGCACACGCACACCGGAATCTCCGGCGGACACGTGCACCCCTGGCTCATCTCCTTAAAGTGGTTCTTTACGATACGGTCCTCGAGCGAGTGATACGAGATGACGCAGATACGTCCGCCCGGGTTGAGCCACCTGGTGGCGGCATCAAGCCCTCGTTCGAGCACATCGAGCTCGTGATTGACCTCGATGCGAATGGCCTGGAAACTTTTCTTGGCCGGGTGTCCGCCATGCCGACGAGCGGCAGCCGGGATACCCGCCTTGATGATCTCGACAAATTGGCCGGTGGTTTCGATCGGTTCTTGCTCGCGGCGGCGCACGATCTCGCGCGCGATCTGCGAGGCGAACTTCTCTTCGCCGTAGACGCGTAGAATCCGGGCGAGGTCGTGTTCGTTATAGGTGTTGATGACCTCAGCTGCGTTTAAGGTGTTATTACCCGGATCCATCCGCATGTCCAATGGGGCGTCCTCGTTATACGAAAAGCCCCTGCCAGGGATATCGAGTTGCGGCGACGAAACGCCCAAATCGAACAGGAAGCCATCGACCCCGGGCACCTCGGCCGAGCAAAGCAGCTCGTCCAAGTCGCCGAAGTTGCCCTTCAGGAGCTGGTGCGGAACGCCGGGAACCTCGCGGTCCAGACGGGCGCCAGCGGCCTCGAGGGCCATGTCGTCCTGATCGACGCCGAGCAAAAGGCCCGTCTCCCCCACCTGCGCGGCCATCTTTACCGAATGGCCGGCACCGCCAAGGGTGCAATCGCAGACAACGGAGCCGCTCTTTAGCCGCAGCGACTCAAGCACTTCGCCGAGCATGACAGGTTCATGCCGATATTCTTGTGTCAAGATCCCACGCTCCATCCGTTACCCGTGCCTTGCCCTTACGAGAAGAAGAGGTCCAGCAGGGCCTCATCGTCATCGTCCTCATCGGCCGCGGCGCGATCCCAAACCTCAAGGTGGTCGTAGTTGCCCACAACCGTGACCTCGCGGTCGAGGTTCGCCTGCTTGCGGAGAGACTCGGAAAGACCGATACGACCGGCGCTGTCCACGTCCATCGACGTGGTGCGCTTGTTGATCGCCCTCATGAGCTTCTGGTCATTAATGTCACGCGGGTTAAAACCCTCGTGGCCCTCACGACCCGCGAAGAGTCCTTCGACCCACTTATCGAAGGCCTCGGCAGAGAACACGTACAGAGCATCGACATCCAGGGCTTTAAACACGCGAACGTGCTCTCCAAGCTCCTCGCGAAGGGGTGCAGGCAGGGACAGACGACCTTTTGCATCGAGATTGCGCTCGTATGCACCCGTCATTCCCATGTGCGCCCTCCCCTCGGTTACTCAGATGGCACGTACGCGGGGAACCACCCCGCCTGTCGACGTC
>DBEXKF010000330.1:0-4046 GCA_048175045.1 Collinsella sp. | reverse complement strand
TGTTTACCATCACGGATACGATTTTGGACCCGCCGCGGTTTACGTTTTTGCCGGCTATCTACCAGGATGCCACGCGCCGCAAGTGGGCCGTGCATCAGCGCGGCGGCGAGCCGAAGATTTTTGACTATGCGGACGTGTTGCAGTGCGAAGTAGCCGAGGCGGGCGATCCGGAGGCCGAGGAAGTGGTCTCAAAACAGGAATTTGCCCAGCGTATCCTGGCAAATCCCGCTAAGGCGGCAAAAATGAATGCCGCCAAGCGTAATATGTGTCTTGGTATGGGCGTTGTTGTGGCGGTTCAGACGGGAAAAGACGAGGTTTCCAAATTAGAGATTCCCGTTATGACCGACGAAGTCAAACGCGATTCAAGTCTATATAAGTCGTATCGGAATGTCGCCGAGAAGATCAAGGCCGAATTTGATGCCATGGGAGGGCTGGTCTAATTTTGGCGGCATACGTTTCTGAATGAGGAGTCTGTGCAATGGCAGGCGAATCTTATGCAATTCCCCCCAAAGATCGTGCTGTTGAGGGAATTCTTTGGTATATCCAGCACCACCAGCTTGCCGGCGGCGATCGCCTGCCGGCTGAGCGCGTGCTGTGCGAAGAGATTGGCGTTTCGCGTACGGCGTTGCGCGCCGGTATCACGCGGCTCATCTCGTGTGGAACGCTCGAGAGCCGTCGCGGATCGGGTACGTATGTGTGTCCTCCCAAGCCGCTGAATATCTTCCAGGAAACGTATAACTTTTCCGATGCTGTGCGGACTGCCGGCCTGCACCCCTCTTCTCGTCTGGTTTCCACCGGGACCATCGAGGCGGATGAGGCGCTTGCCGACAAGCTTGGGGTGGCTGTGGGCGCTCCTTTACTCCGCATGCAGCGCATTCGACTTATAGAGGGCGAGCCGGCGTCAATCGAGACCGCTCACGTTAACCTGTCCCTGTGCCCCGCGCTTCCCGAGCACGATTTTGAGTGTGAGAGCCTTTACGATGTCTTGCTCAAAGAAGGTGGCGTGCGTGTTGAGCATGGACGTGAACATATCTCCATCTCGCGTTTGAACGCCGAAGAGGCCGAGCTGCTCCAGCAAGAAGAGGGAACGCCGGTGTTCTATGAGAGCTCGATCGAATTTGATAAGGACATGCGTTTTGTGGAGCATTGCAAATCGGTGATTTTGCCCACAAAGTTCCGCTTTGCCGATAACGGCGAAGAGAACGGCATGAGGAGCGTGGCAGGTGAACAATGGCTGAAACAGTAGATGCCACCCCGGTTTATATGCGCATTCGACGCCGCATCGAGGAACGTATCGAGCGCGGTATATATCCCACGGGTTCCATGATTCCGTCCGAAAAAGACCTTGCCGAGGAATTTGGTACGACACGCTTGACCATCCGAAGCGCTGTCGATGAGCTGGTTCGGCGCGGGCAGATTCGCCGTGTTCCGGGAAAAGGTGCCTTTGTGGCGCAGAAAGTACCTGCTTTTTTTGAACGCACGGTCGGTTTCCGTGAATCGGTCCGTGCTTCGGGCGGCGAGCCGTCCGTCCGTATTCTCGCGCGTTCCAAGCGTTATGCGGGGCCATATTACGCCGACCTGTTTGGCATCGCCGAGGACGACCTGCTCTATTCCGTTCGACGCCTGAACTGCATAAACGGTAGCCCCGTATCGATTGAGACGGCGCTGATTCCCTGCCTGCTGTTCCCAACCATCGAAGATATTGACGTGTCGGTCTTCAGTTTGTACGAGACCTATGAGATGCTGGGCCGAAAGCCAGTCATGGCACAGGAAAAGCTCGATATCGAAGCGCTGGGCGCACGAGATGCCGGCCTCCTTGGACTGGAACAGGGCGATCTTGTTTTGCTTTTGGAATGCGTGAGCTATGACGCGAGCGGTCAGGCTATCGAGTATGTAAAGTCCTTCAATCGTGGCGATACGGGCGGCTACACCTATACGTACTAGCTGGTATTCTGTGAATAACGGCTGGGAAACTAACCAGTTTTGATCGTTGGGTCAGCTGTATATACAACCTTTCAGGGCTCAAAATCTACCGTTCGCCGATGGGGATAAATTAATCGACAAAGAGGTATCAAAAAGCCGTAACCTGTAACTGTGATTGGTATCAAATACTAATGATTTGTTACGAGGTGAGACGATGAAGATGCTCGATTACGTTCAGCTTGCCCATGTGCGTATGGGGGAGAACCTCGAGCGTTCGTCTGAGCTGGTAGCGCAGCTCGTTGATATTTTCCAGTCCGGTTCTTTTGACGCGCTGCGCATCGTTGCTTCGGGTTCGTCGCGCCATGCCGCCGATTGCGCCCGCGATTACCTGCAAGATGCCCTGCAAATGCAGGTGTCCGTTGTGACGCCCGAGGCCTTCGTCGATTTTGAACACACCTATCCGCAGCATGTGCTCAACATTGCCGTTTCGCAGAGTGGCTATTCGACCAATACGATTGCGGCGCTCGATTACATGGGCGCACACGATATGGCTGCAGTTGCGCTCACGGCAAACGTCGAGGCACCCATCAAGGAACACGCTGACATCGTTCTTGACTACGGTGTGGGCGTCGAGTCGGTGGACTTTGTGACTCTGGGCGTCGAGGTGCTCGTTGAGTACCTGGTGCTCTTTGGCATTTACGGCGGTCAGGCGCGCGGAACGATTGACGCCAAGGGCGTTGCCCAGCGTCTTGACGACCTGCGCGAGGCTATCCATGCCAATGCCGTGATGTGCAAGACCGCCGAGGCATATGTCCAAGACCACATGCTCGAGCTTTCTGAGCACACGCCCGCCATGGTCGTCGGCAACGGCCCCAACTATGGCGTTGCCGAAGAGGCGGCCCTCAAGCTGAGCGAGACCATCAAGATTCCTGCCATGCATCACGAAGGCGAGGAGTTCGTCCACGGTCCCGAGATGCAGATCGTTCCGGGCTATCTGGTGTTTATCGTCGACGATCCGCAGGGGTCGGAGCGTCTTGCGAATATCGCTGATGCGCTATCGAACGTTACGACAAAAACGGTGCTGCTCACGGCCCATCCCAAGGGTAGGGCTCACGAGATTGCGGTGCCTCAGGTGGCTCCGCTGCTCAGCGCAATTCCCAATCTTGTGTTCTTCCAGACGATTGCGGCCATGATAACCGAGCGTCTGAAGTCATGGGACGTGCACCCGTATCTTGATGCCGTCTCCAAGCAAATGGAGGTCAAGGCAGAGGGCTACGAAGAGTCAGTCAATGCGCTTAAGGCCAAAGCGGCCGAGTGTTACGGAATGTAAGCGGGTTTTGATGCCCGTTGGCATGGGGGATGTGGAAACAACCCCAGAAAGGAGAGACAAATGAAGGAAACCGAGAAGATTGAGATCATGCATTTCGACCAGGAGGGCTATCTCGAGGACGGCAAGGCGCTCTACGAGACCGGCAAGAAGATGACCGCGCTCGCCGACAAGGTCGCCGACGAGGGCTACGACGCCGTGTTCCTGATGGGCGTCGGCGGCACCTGGGACGAGCTCATGCAGCTCGAGTACCTCATGAACAAGTTCGGCGACCGCGACCTCGAGGTCTACCTGATCCACGCCGCCGAGTGGAACGCCATGGGCCACAAGCGCATGACCGAGAAGTCCGTCGTGCTCACCGCCTCCGAGTCCGGCACCACCCCCGAGGTCCTCGAGGCCGTCAAGAAGATGAAGGGCATGGGCGTGCGCGTCTACGCCATGACCAAGCCCGAGGGCCCCATCGGCCAGGCTGTGGGTGCCGAGAACTGCGTCGCCATGGCTTCTGACCATGGTTCGGGCGGCTGCGAGAAGGGCTACTACCTCGCCGACTGCTTCGGCCTGCGCCTGCTCAACCGCCGCGGTTGCTTCCCCAAGTTCGATCTGTTTATCGAGCAGACCAAGGATATCTGGAAGGACATGCTCGACATCCGCAAGCGCTTCGAGCCGCGCGCCGAGGAGCTCGCCAAGAAGTACGCCCTGGCCCCCTACACCATGTTCATCGGCTCCGGCGCCCTGTGGGGCGAGACGATCCTGTTCTCGATGTGCATCCTGGAGGAGATGCAGTGGAAGCGCACCC
>DBEXKF010000329.1:0-2960 GCA_048175045.1 Collinsella sp. | reverse complement strand
CGCGTTATCCAGGTAGATCATCGCACGACCTCCCACATATCAATCACGGTATAGCCCTCGGTGGGAACGCCCGCCGCGGCAAGTTCGCCGCGCAGCAGCTCCTCATCGGCAGGCAACGCCTTCCACGCCAGACCGCAGCCGGCAGCGACCTCCCCGGGCACGGGAATCGTTCGCCCGGGAAGGCCGCGCTCGATGCAAAGGGACTCGCAGCCCATGGCGGCCGCCGTGGTGGGAAACGTGATGACAAGCGCCGGGCGCTTTTCCCTCATGGCAACTCCAACCAATACGCTACGGGCGCACGACGCGCACGGCCTGCTCCATCTTCTCCACGATCACGTACATGTTGGTGACCTCGCCCACCGCAAGCTGGTCTTTAATGCCATAGTGGTCCAGGCAGGTACCGCAGGTGAGAATCTCGACGCCCTGCTCGGCCAGACCCTTCAGGTCGTCGAGCACCGGCGAGCCCTCAACGGTGAGCTTGGCGCCGCCGTTGTAAAACAGCATGGTCGCGGGCAGCTCCTCCTGCTGCGTCACGGCAAAGATAAACGCCTTCATGAGCTTGTGGCCCAGCTCGTCGTCGCCACGGCCCATGCAATCGGTGTAGACGGAAATGACGAGCTTGCCCTTGCCGGCGTTGGCGTCGCAGAAGGCAGCGCCATCCTGCTCGGGATCGGCCACGGCAACGGCGCCAGAAGTCGCCACGGTCACGTGCCACTCGGCGTCAGAAACCTTCTCGACCGAGGCCGTGCAGCCCTTCTCCTGCGCCATCTTGGAGATGTTCTTGACGGCGGTCTCGTTATCGACCGAGGTCACCACGGCACCCTCGCCGTCAAGCTGTTTGAGTGCCTTAAGCGTCTTGACGACGGGCAGCGGGCAGGCATCGCCCATGGCATTGACTTCAATCTTGGTAGACATAGCAAAATCCTTTCGAAAGAACCGTTCTAGAGAACGGTAAACAGTTACATAAACGTGCGGGCTAGCGAACAACGCGAACGGCAGGACCGCCCGGCACCGGCTCGCACACGCGACCGACGGCGGCGGCGATACGTCCTTCGGCATGCAAACGGCGCGCAAGCTCATCCACATCCGCCGCGGGCGCCGCGATGAGCAAACCACCCGAGGTCTGCGGATCGTACAGCGCATCCAACATGCCCGGCTCCAGCTCATCGTCAGCCGTCACGCGCGGGCCAAAGAAGTCCTGGTTGCGGTAGGAGCCCGCGGGGATAATGCCCAGACGCGCCATGTCGAGCACCTGATCAAAGAGCGGCACCGCCCCCGACGCAAGCTCAATCTGCACGCCCGAGCCCTCGGCCATCTCGCATGCGTGCCCGATCAGGCCAAAGCCCGTGATGTCGGTGCAGCCGTGAAGCTCAAGTCCCTCTGCCAAACGGATCGGGGCCTCGTTGAGGGTGCGCATAGAATCAAACATCGGACCAGCCTCGTCCTGCTCGATGAGCTCGCCCTTAATGGCCGTGGTGATGATGCCCGAGCCGATCGCCTTGGTCAACAGCAGGACATCACCCACGTGCGCGCCGCTGTTGGCGAGCATGCGGTCGAGCGCGACAAAACCGCTCACGGACAGGCCGTACTTGGGCTCGTCGTCGTTAATGGTGTGACCGCCCGCGATGGAGCAACCCGCCTCGACGCACTTGTCGGCGCCGCCCGCCAGAATCTGCCCGGCGACCTCAACGCCCAGACAGCTCGGGATGCACAGCAAGTTCATGGCATGGCTCGGCCGCCCGCCCATGGCGTAGATGTCCGACAGCGAGTTGGCCGCGGCGATCTGGCCAAAGAGGAACGGGTCGTCGACCATCGGTGGGAAGAAGTCGATGGACTGCACGAGCCCCAGGTTCTCCCCTACGCGGAAGACGCTCGCATCGTCGGAGGTATCGAACCCCACGAGCAGGTTGTCGTTATGCACATTGGGTAAATCGCCCAGGACCTGGGCGAGGGCTCCGGGAGCCAACTTAGCGGCTCAACCGCTCGCGGCAGTCATAGACGTGAGCTTAATCTGATCGTCAGCCATCGATACCTCCCCTCATCGGTCAATCATTTTCTCCCAGTATACGCAGGACTGCGAGCCTACGACGGATGCATTAATTGAGCGCCTGTGCGCGAATCGCCGCGCCGATGGCACCGGCAAAGCGAGCCTGGGGCGAGGTGGTCACCGGCGACCCCAGCAGCTCGCCCAACCGCTCCACCACGAAGGCGTTCTCGCACAGGCCGCCGGTCAGGTAGTTCGGGGCGCCAGCGGCCTGCCCGGCGATGGTCGCCACGCGCGAGACCACGCTGTCGATCACGCCACGCGCAATGTTCTCGCGCGGCTCACCGCGACCGATCAGGCTGATGACCTCGCTTTCGGCAAACACCGTGCACATGCTGCTGATCTTGGTGGGCTCGCCGGAACGCGCCAGGTCGGCCATCTGCTGCTGGGAAATACCTAGGCGGTCGGCCATGATCTCCAAAAAGCGCCCCGTGCCGGCGGCGCACTTGTCGTTCATGGCAAACTTGACTACGCGACCGCCCTTGATCTGAATGACCTTGGTGTCCTGGCCGCCCACGTCAATCACCGTGCCGTGATCGCCAAACAGGCGCACGGCACCAGTGCCGTGGCAGGTAATCTCGGTCACGACCTTGTGCGCATAGGGCACGGCAACACGGCCGTAGCCAGTCGCGACCACGCGCACGTCGTCGGCAGCCAAGTCATAGCCGGCCGCTGCCAGTGCCTCGCGCAGCCGCTCGGAAGCATCGACCGAGGAGAACCCGGTTGGCTGCACGCACGTCCACGCCACCGAACCCTCCCCATCGACCACAGCAGCCTTAGCCGCCGTAGACCCGATATCGATCCCGATCCCTATCATGGCTCTCTCCCAATCTAAACATCAAAGACAGTGGCGCGTTCAGGCGCCTTAGCTCTAGGTTTCTCAGGTGCCGGAGATTGCCCCGAAAGAGGAGCGCAG
>DBEXKF010000328.1:0-2027 GCA_048175045.1 Collinsella sp. | reverse complement strand
TCTTGACCGTAACTTGGGCCTTGGTGGTCGGGACGGTGTAGATGGTGCCGTCGGCCGCGATGGGGGAGGCAGCGATGGAGAGCGTGTAATCGCCGGGCAGCAGTTTGATGCCGCGGCCGTGCTCGTCAACATAGAGCGTTTCGCTCACGGAGGAGCCGTCAGAATCCTGACCGCTCACCTGTACGGGAATCTTGGAGCCAGTTGAGCAGTCGAGGCCCGCGGCATGCACGCCAATTTGCACCGACATCATGGTATGGGCGTTTGCGGCAACTACGGCGGCCTGCTCTTGCTGGTATCCGTTCCAAGCCGCATAGCCCGCGCCGCCGGCGACGAGCGCGACGGCTATGGCGCCGGCGACCATCAGGTTGCGTCGCTTGGGCGACATCTTGCGGTGACGGGCCTCGGCCTCATGTGCCGAGGGAACGGACGGCAGGGGAATATCGCCCATGGCGATGGTCTCGTCCACGGCAGGCGCGGAGCCCAGGCCGGGAAGCTTGCGGGTCAGCGAATCTTCGGCCGGTAAGCTGTCGAGCAAGATGGTTTCCTCGCTCGTGTCGGATTCGGGCTGGTCGTCGGCCTCGCATTCGGATTCCTCGCGCACCGCCTCGTCTTCGGTGGGCGCGGCGCCATCGGCTTTTGCATCCCGATCATCGGGCTGCGCCTCGATTTCCGGCTCATCCTGCACATCAACGCTCGAATCGTCAAACGCAATCTCGGCCAGCGCGATCTGGTCTAGGCTCTCCAGGGCCTCGGCACACGCTTCTGCATCCTGGGCCGCGTCCTCTTGGCCCATCGTCTCATCTTTCATATATCCCCCAAGCTCAATATCGGGACAACAATGTACCCAAAATTGGGGTCACATAGAGCTGTCGGGCGGTTGGAAATCTGATTTTATCTGTGAGAGAGGTTTTGCATATGTGCGTGAATGCGCGCAACAACAAAATGCCCCGGAAAGCGGGCGAATCGCTTTCCGGGGCTGCGCATGACGCGCGATTGCGGCGTCGGCTAAGTTTGCCTACATCCAAATGTGGACGGAATAAACGCGTTACTCGGCGTGCGCGTAATCAACCTTGGCGCGGCGAGCGGTAGCCTTCTCCCAATCGCTGGTGCCCTCAAAGACATTCTGCTTGTAGGGATTGCGACCGAGCTTCTTGGCGCGGTAGGCGATGTAGATGATCGCGGCGACGTTGGCGATCAGCGCGGCAATCGAGACCGCGGTAGCGGCGCCGGGGTCGAGCGTGGAGTGGGTCACAAAGATGGACTCCTCCTGGAAGTACGGGAACACTTGGGCAAACATGCACCAAATGGCCAGCGTAAAGGCGCGGTTCTGGATCCAGCCGCCCTTGTTCCAGATAAAGGCGGCGACGGTGGGCGCCAGCAGCAGCGCAAAGCCGCAGAACCAGGAGTGGGTGGGCAGGCAGTTGTAGGTGTAGCAGAAGTTCCAGATATCGTAGGCGATGATGTAGACCCAGGTCATGTCGGGCCACAGCATGTCGGTCTGATCCTCGGAGGCGTAGACGCTCCACCAACCGGTCATGCAGAAGATGTTGATGATACCGGCAATGCCGTTGAACACGTTGTTCCAGCCGGCCAGCTGCGTAGCACCTTCGGAGGTGACCCAGGTGGACTCGCCCAGGACAAAGAAGTGATAGGCGCTCTCGAAGTCGGATACGACGGCAATCATGATGTTGATGGCGACGATCACAAACGGCCATGCGCGGAACCAATGTGCCTTGCCGATCTTGCCCCACTGGTACTTAATGGCAATGAAGCCCCAGCAGCCGGCCAGCGCCGCGTATACCTTGGCGTAGTGGAACCAGCTGTTCTGGTACACATGGGTGGGGTTGGTGAGCGCCCACTCGGCACCCTGCGAGACGCCGATGGCGATGGCGGCGCAGTAGATGGTCATGGCCAGCGGAGCCACGCCAAAGATGATTGCCGCGCCCAGCTTGGTGCGGCGGCCGACCTCGTTGAGCACGATCAGGCCAATAAAGACTATGGCCCAGCCGGCCCAGTGGATAAGGGTA
>DBEXKF010000327.1:0-4951 GCA_048175045.1 Collinsella sp. | reverse complement strand
CAGCCACACTCGGGCACTTGGAACGGGGGAAACGGCGGTCGACGAAACTGGAGAGGAGGTATTACGAGCTCCTGTGCGAATTGGAGAGAGCGCTCCCGCAAACTGCCTCTTGACAACTTATAGGAGCGTCGGTTTTGTTTTTCTCAAATTCGACATGCTCGGCGATAACCGATCAAACGTAGTAAATGGGCATAGTTTTTGACAGGCGGCATCGCGCGCGTCCCTCGCAAGGGCAAAATGATCCGTTTACCTCCGTCCCCAAGGGATCAGTTGAACAGATTGTCGATGGGATCGGGGGCGGAACTGGGGAGATAGCGGATTTCTAGCTCTATGCCGAGTTCTTGCAGCTCTCTGAGAGCAGCGACGTCCGCATCGTCTGTGGCGACTGCGGGCACTGCGGGATGCTTGCCCTCCCCTGCCTGCATATGGCCAATGCTGATCTTGGTGATCGGCACGCCACCCTTAACCAGCGCGAGTGCATCGGCGGGTGAGGCCACCATGATCAGAATCAATTGGCGCGGCGTTGCGGTATGAATGATGTCGATGGCCCTTTGCACCGAGAAAAACCTTGTCCAAACGCCTTCTGGCGCCGCCACCCTCATGGGTGCCCATTGGCGCGAATCCGCCGCAATCTCGTCGTTGACGATTAGGACAAGGTTGGAGCCCACGGCTTCGTTCCACAGCTCAACGTCTTGCCCGTAAATGAAACGGTCATCGATACGTGTAAGAAGGATCTTGGGTTGTGCCATCGCTGCCCCATTCTGCTTGAGACCCGTAAGAGCAAGACATCACGCCTCTAATATTAGTGCATTTAAAGTGAGAAAAGCCGTCAGAACACTTGCGCGGATTTGCGATGTCCCGTATCATAGACAGCCGTTGACGCCTCAGTTGTGTCACCATATGGCCGCCAGCGTAGCTCAGTTGGTAGAGCACCGCTCTCGTAAAGCGGGGGTCACCGGTTCGAGCCCGGTCGCTGGCTCCATTGCACAAGATAGCCGCCTTCGGGCGGCTTTTTTGTTGCCAATTTCGGGCGCATATCCGCCAATCCAAGCACAACGCCGCCGGCAACTCCCCTACTCAACAAAAAGCCCCGCCAACCGCAATCCCCAAGGGAACCGCGATTAACGGGGCTCAAGCGCGCCCCTCAATGGAATCACGCCAGCATACGAACAACTCAGCCGAGTAGCTCGCTACTCCTCCCAGTAAGCGTCTGCAAGCAGCTTAAAGCAGATCTTCTTGACCGGCTGTGCGCCATCGCCCGGGAACTCGAGCGTGGGCATGTGGGGCTCGCCGGCAACAAACAGCGCAAACTTATCGTCAGCAAGATCGCCGGCAATCGAGGCGTCGGAATCGACCAGATCGTAGTCGTCCTTCTCGTCAAACTCCTGAACCAGCGTCAGGCTGCCCGTGGCAACCTTAAAGGCCTCGCGACCCTCAATGTCGATTTGCAGGTCGTGATAGCGCTGATGCGTCTCATAGTGAGCCTCGGCCTCGGGACGCGTCGTGGGAGCCATGACGTTCGCAAAGACCTTGTCGCCCAGAATCGGATGGCTGCCGACCTCGAGCTGCGCCGGATCGTTCTCCTCGAGCCAGTCGATCAGCACGTCGAGGCCCTTGAGCATTCCGCGGTACTCCTCGATATCGCCCAATGCACCGTAAATCATCTAAATCCCCTCTCGGATCGTTTCTTTGGCGGCTACGCGATAAAAGCGTTACCGCCGCTGTTGCCGCCCACATACGTCTCGACCAGGGTAAGGTCGGGATTGAACACGACAGGGTCGGCGTCGCGCCCCGGCATAATGCTATCGCACTTGTCGTCGACATGAGCTAGCAAGCGATGCCGAGACCGACGCCCAAGCCCTTACAGCTCGGTCACGACAACGCCGTTGTAGACCTCGTCCCAACGGTCCATGACCAGATGGCCAGTCATGGGATCCATGGCATTGAGCTTGCCGCAGGTGTTGGCGGTACGCAGCACCGTCTCGTCGTCTGCGCCAGCAGCGATGGCATGCGCGAAGCCTGCGATAGTGGAGTCACCAGAGCCTGTTGCGTTAACGGCAGGGATATCGGGCGTCTTTGCGCGGAACGCACGACCATTGTGGAAGCCAACGGAGCCGGCAGCGCCCATGGACACGACGACCCAGGGGATATCGGAGAAGCGGGCATCAGAGGCGAGCGCGGCGCGGAGCTCGTCCACATCGTCGGTGGTAAAGCTCGTGCCCAGAAGGCCGTTGATCTCGGTCAGGTTAGGCTTGACCAGCTCGGGCTTAATTTCGGACTTAAGGGCGGCCTCGAGCGAAGCACCCGAGGTATCGAGCAGCACCTTGGCGCCGGCGTTCTCGGCAATGCCCGTGATCTTGGCATAGTAGTCTGCCTCGACACCGCGGGGCAGAGAACCCGAAATGGTGACAACGTCGGCCTTGCCCGCAAGCTCAGTAAACTTGGCGGTAAAGGCATCGAGTTCCTCGGGGGCAATTGTCGGGCCACTCTCGAGCAGCTCGGTCTGGTTGCCGGCGTGGAGGATGTTGAGGCAAATGCGAGTCTCGCCCTTGATGGGCACAAAATCATTCTTAATGCCGTTGGCATCCATGAGCTCAGCCATGTAGGCGCCCATGTGGCCGCCGAGCAAACCGGTTGCCACAACGTCGTCGCCCAGCTGACCAAGGACGCGGGCTACGTTAAGGCCCTTGCCGCCGGCGGTCTTTTCGGGCGTCACACGGTTGACGTCGTCGATGACGAGCTCATCGAGCTGATAGCGCGTATCGACAGACGGGTTCATCGTAACGGTGAGGATCATTTTTAGCTCCTTATCTCGCAGGCTCCTTGTGCCTCGCGATACGAGTCGACAAAACGGAATTACAGGATCTCAATCGTGAACGAGCGCACGATGGTTTCTTTGGGCTTGGCGATAAGGCAGCCGCGCTTGTGCTCAAGCACGTCGTCCTCATCGGAGCAGGTCGAAAGGCCGCCCCAGGGTTCAACTGCCACAAAATCGCCCTCGGGCTTGCTCCACACAATGAGATACGGGAAGCCCTCAAAGCTCAGGCGAACGCCCTTGTCCTCACCCTTCTTGGAAAGCGTGACCTGACGGCTCTCGAGCACGTCAAAGATGGTCTCCGCAAAATCGAAGAGCTCATGCGACAGAGGCAGCGTCTTTCCCACCATGGGGTTCTTGGAGCGGTTTGCCACGTCAATCAATCCAGTCGAGGGAACGGCGGTGCAGAGCTCCGCAGCCTCGTCTTTCTCAAAGCGCAGCTCGTAGTCCGTATAGGCCTCGCCCTCATCGAGCGGACACCTAAATCCCGGGTGTCCACCGATAAAGAACGGCATGTCCTCGGTGCCCTCGTTGGTCACCTCGTAGGAGACGCGCACGGCAGTCCCCTCAAGCGCATAGCGGGCGACGAGCTTAAACGGGTACGGATAATCGCTCAGCAGCGCGGCGTTATCCTCCGAAGCCAGGCACATCGCCAGCTCGTTCTCGCCTTGACTCAGCAGCCTCCACTCCTGTTTGCGCGCAAACCCGTGGCGAGCGAGCTTTACATGATGCCCGGCAAACGTCATGGCGCTGTTATCGCGCAAGCCTCCGCAAATCGGGAAGCAAATCGGTGCCTGGCCGGACCACACGGCGGGATCGCCCTGCCACAGATACTCGCGACCTCCGGCCTCGATCGAGGTAAACGAACCACCAGCCGTGGACACCTTAATAGAAATCGAATCGTTGGAGAGAGCGTATTCCATTGCCCATCCTTTCGAACAACTGCTTTTTGCTCGCAAGTACCCGTCTCGGCCCTAACCAAAGGACAAACCCGCACGTTCATCGATGCGTCCGGTATCCCAGCCATGTAACGGGGTACCATACAGACATTGATGCAATTACAGCTGAAAGGCCTTCTTATGCGAACCATCATCCTCTACGCCTCGCGCCATCACGGCAATACGAAAAAGCTCGTGGACGCCATCGTCGAGGTCCACCCCGAGATCGATACCCTCGACGTCAAGGCGCTCGGTAAAAACGAGTACCCCGACCTGCACGAATACCATCTGATCGGTGTCGCCACGGGCATCTATTACTCCGAGATCGACAAGGACATGGCACGCGTGCTCACTAACGTGCTGCAGCCGCAGGACAAGGTGTTTGGCCTTATGACCTACGGTGGCAAAAACAAGTGGTACGGCAAGGATATCGATGGCATCTGCCGCATGAAGCAGGCCATCTTTATGGGTGTCTACGGCTGCCCCGGCTTTGATACGTGGGGGCCGTTCAAACTCACCGGCGGTGTCCAAAAGGGACACCCGACCGCCGAGGAAATTAAGGGCGCCGTCGACTTCTTCGACAAGATCGAAGACGAGTATGGCGACATCATCGTGGAAGAGTACGCCAAGCGCGAGAAGCGTCTAGCCTACGAAAAGGAGCATCCTGCAGGAGGCCTGGTGGCCGGCGTTAAGCGCACGGCAAAGAAGATCGCTAACAAGCTGTAACTGTTAAGGTGCTTTTGAGCGTTTAACCCATACGGCGGGTCCGAGCAGATTCGGGCCCGCCGTCTTTTTCTATCGTTACTCGGTAAAGGCGTTGCCGACGCTCTGGCCGCCAACATACGTCTCGACGAGGGTGAGCTCATGGTCGAACACGACAAAGTCGGCGTCGCGACCCGGCATGATGCTGCCGCACTTACCCTCGATGTGCGCGGAGCGTGCCGGGACCTCGGTTGCCATGCGAATGGCGATATCGGCGCTGGCGATGCCCCAGTCGACGATGTTCTTGACGCCCTGGGCAAGCGTGAGCACCGAGCCGGCAATGCTCTTGCCGTCGGCGAGCCAGCACAGGTTGTCCTTCATGATGACGTCCATGCCGCCGCTGGTGTAGCTGCCCTCGGGCATGCCGCCGCAACCCAGGCAGTCGGTGATGAGCACCGTGTGTTGCCAGCCCTTTGCCTGCAGCAGCGCCTTGATG
>DBEXKF010000326.1:0-3450 GCA_048175045.1 Collinsella sp. | reverse complement strand
TTGAAAAATCGCTTTAGCGACATGGCGCATTACTTGGGGCGCTTGTTTTGGTATTTGGAGAAAGGGGACGGTTCCAGGGCTCTTTGGGGCGGTCGTTTTGAGGCGGGCGTGGCCGAGGTCACGCAGGAGTTTGGCGCGTCGCTGCCGGTCGACAAGCACCTCTATAAGCAGGATATCGCCGGCTCTAAGGCGCATGCCAAGATGCTGGCGGCCCAGGGCATCATCAGTTCCGAGGACGAGCGGGCGATTGCCGAGGGTCTGAGCGGAATCGAACGGGATATCGATGCCGGCAACTTCACCTTCGATATCAACGACGAGGACATTCATATGTCCATCGAGAGCGAACTGACGCGCCGCATCGGCGAGGCCGGAAAGCGCTTACACACCGGGCGTTCGCGCAACGACCAGGTGGCGACCGATACGCGCCTGGGCGTCAAGGCGCTGGCCAAGGAGCTCATGGAGGCCAATCTTGAGCTGCGCCATGTGCTGGTGGATGCGGCCAAGAAGTACGGCAAGGTGATTCTGCCGGGCTACACGCACTTGCAACATGCTCAGCCCGTGCTGCTGTCACATCATCTGTTGGCGTATTCCTGGATGTTCGCGCGCGACTTTACGCGTTTGAAGGCCGCCTTTGATGCCGCTGACAACTGCCCGCTGGGTGCTGCCGCGCTTGCCGGTACGAGCTATCCGCTCGATCGCCAGATGACGGCTGCCGAACTTGGCTTTGCGGGTGTGATTCCCAACTCGCTCGATGCGGTTTCCGACCGTGATTTCCTCCTCGACCTGCATTACGCCGGCTCCGTCATGGCCATGCACCTGTCGCGTCTTTCCGAGGAGATCGTGCTGTGGTCGAGCTCCGAATTTGGCTTTATCACGCTTTCCGACTCCTATTCCACTGGCTCGTCCATCATGCCGCAGAAGAAGAATCCCGACTTTGCCGAGCTTATCCGCGGCAAGAGCGGCCGAGTCTATGGCAACTTGGTGCAGCTGCTCGTGACCATGAAGGGCCTGCCGCTTGCTTATAACAAGGACTTGCAGGAGGACAAGGAGGGCGCGCTCGATACCGCTCGCACGCTCATGCAGTGCCTGTCCGTTATGGCCGGTATGATTTCGACTTGGACCGTCAACGAGGACGCCATGGCGCGCGAGTGCGGCGTGGGACACCTTGCCGCCACCGATGTTGCCGATTACCTGGCTAAACGTGGTCTGCCGTTCCGCGAGGCACATGCCGTGGTGGGCCATCTGGTCCTGATGTGCGAGAAGCGCGGCTGCAATCTTGAAGACCTGCCGTTTGAGGTGTTCCAGGAGGCAAGCCCGCTCTTTGAGCGCGATATTACCGAGGCGCTCGACATCCCCTCGATTGTCGCCGCGCGCACGACCGAGGGCGGTACCGCTCCTGCCGCCGTTGCCGTGCAGCTTGAGCGCGCCGAGGCACAGCTCGTGGCCGACGAAGGCGTGTTTGGATCGCTGACCAAGGTCGTCGAGATGGGTCATGGGGCAAAGTAGAGGTTTGGCTGAAGCCGTTTTGGCCATGTATTGATAAATCGGTTTCGCTTTACGGGCGCTTGCTGATGTGGGCGTCCGTATTTTGTTGCTATGGGGGAGGGGCTTGTCGAGAACTTCTGTAGGACCTTTGGGCAGGTTGTGAAGGGGATACGTTCGCGGGCGGCAATCGACCGTCTGCTCTGCTCGGTGCGGTTGGTGGACAGTCGGATGGTACTCTAATCGGGCTTCGAAACAGAAGTGACACATATGGAACGCTTCAATAAATTGCAACGTTTCAATAAACAGCTTTTTGTTTAACAGCAGCTAAAACTCTGTTACGATGCAGTCCAGGCGGGTGCCGGAATGGGACTTGGGCACGCGCGAACCTACTTGAAAGGCTACCTTATGGCTATCGAGAAGACCTTCATCATGATTAAGCCCGACGCCGTGCGCGACCGCAAGATCGGCGAGATCGTCGCTCGCATTGAGCGTAGCGGCCTTGTCATCGAGCGCATGGAGATGACCACGCTCGAGCGCGCTACCGTCGAGGAGCACTACGCCCATCTGGCCGACAAGCCCTTCTTTGGCGGTCTCTGTGACTTTATGACGAGCGGTCCGGTCGTCAAGATGGTCGTTTCCGGTCTCTCCGCTGTCTCCAAGATGCGCACCCTCATGGGCGCTACCAACCCGCTTGACGCTGCCCCCGGCACCATTCGCGGCGATTTCGCTGTCGATGTCAACGCCAACGTGATTCACGGCTCCGACTGCCTGGAGAACGCCGAGATCGAGATCAAGCGCTTCTTTGGCTAAACCAGCTTTGACTCCTTAAAGCTGTTAGCGTGTGGCTTGGGCGCCGCGGAACTCCATCCGCGGAGCCCTTTTATTCCAGAATCTATGAAGGGGCCCGCTCGGACATGAATTCCGAGCGGGCCCCTGCTGTTAGCTTGTGGCACTGAGTAGTTTAGGCCTCGTCGACGACCTTGAGGCCGCGCGTGTGGTCGATCTCGTTGAGGAGGTTAACGCGACGCTCGTGACGACCGCCCTCAAACTCGGCGTCGAGCCACTCGTCGACAATCATCTTGGCGAGCTCGGAGCCCACGACGCGGGCGCCAAAGGCGAGCACGTTGGTGTTGTTGTGCATGCGGGAGAGCTTGGCGCTGAAGGGCTCGGAGCACACGACGGCGCGCACGCCCTCTACCTTGTTGGCAGCCAGGCTGATACCGACGCCGGTGCCGCAGATCAGGATGCCCAGGTCGACGTCGCCGTTGGCAACGGCCTTACCCACCTTGTAGCCGGCGATGGGGTAGTCAAAGCTCTCGGAGGTGTCGGTGCCAAAGTTCACGACCTCGCAGCCGCGCTCCTTCAGGTGCTCGGAGATGATGTTCTTGAGCTCGACGGCGGCGTGGTCGTTACCGATACCGATCTTCATGGATGGTTCCTCTCTGGTCTGTGCGGCGCAAATGCTAAAGGTGTTTACCGCGTTCGACTGCATGATAGCGCGACTTTTGCGTAAACGCTCGGGCGTTTTTTGGTCAAACGCTTTAGCAGGCTACAAGACCGGCTTCTCATGAATGAATGCTGTCAGTTTGTGCTTGAATGCCGTCCGCCGGAACCATGGTTGCGGTTTTTGATGCATTGTTATCAAATAAATAGAGTTAACTATTATCGAGAGTCCAGTTCGATATATATACAGGAGATACCTATGCCTACTGATTCCATCCGTGATGCCGCTTTTTGCGACGTTTTGAACCGCGAGCTTGTCTGTGCACTCGGCTGCACCGAGCCCATTGCCGTTGCCTATGCAGCTGCGTTGGCGAGTCAGACGCTCGGTTGCGAACCCGATCATATGGATGTTGCCTGCTCGGGCAACATCATCAAGAACGTCAAGAGCGTGACCGTGCCCAACTCGGGTGGTATGCACGGTATTGAGGCCGCGGCCGTGCTGGGTGCCGTGGGCGGCGACGC
>DBEXKF010000325.1:0-3814 GCA_048175045.1 Collinsella sp. | reverse complement strand
GCCGCGGCATTGGCTCCGGATATTGCTGTCGGTATCTTTGGAGGCTCGTTTGTCGGCCTTCACGGGGCTGCGCTCGTCAATGCGAGTCTTGCTGCTGCTGGCGGCGGCGCCTTGGCCGCCGGCGGCATGGGCATGGCCGGTGGCACCGCTTTAATTGCTGGCGGCGGCGCTGCGTTTGGCCTTTTGGGTTCTAGCGGCGTTGCCCTGGCGGCGTCGATGGGGGAGGACTATGCGCAGTTCGTGCTCGTTGAATGCTCAAGGCTTCTCGCATTTCTTGATGTGGCAACTGACCGCTGCCCGCATGAGGGAGCCATTTTGGTGCAGAAGGCGGCCGAGGCCGTGCAGCGCAGCATCGCTGGTGTTGAGGAGGATGTCGAGAAGGAGAATGGAAAGGGGGACCGCAGGAATGGCAGGTTGCTTAAGCAGTTGAAGAAGGGTCTTGGGTATTTGACTTCGACCCTTAAGCAGATCGAGAAGATGCAGAAGCGCCTTGGTGCCGCCGGTGAGAGCGAGCCGCTCAACAGCTTGCCAGCATCGGGTGGCGAATAGGTCGGGGCGATTCGGCTGCAATTCCGTGTCATCATCGCCACCGCTTAAGATGGTCCCGTGTTTGCCCATCTTTTTGCGAGGCGCGATGAGCATGTCGGCGACTTGCTCGATGTCTGATTTGCCCTTCGATCAGTTCTTGTCGAGCTCCTTTGGGCGGGAGGGGCAGCGATCTAGATATCCGCTCTTGGCATATGAGACAAGAAACCCGTAAGTCCGTGGCAATGTCAAAAGGCATACACAAGTGTCAGTCTTTTGACATCGTATGATTTTGGGGAGTGGCGCGCAGCGATCGCGCGCCACCCTGACGGCGTAAGCGTTTGCTTGCGTTGTAAAATCTAACGATATGAGCATCCCGGTTGCTTCTGTGCTTCGATGCTCTCGTCTTTGGCACCCTCCGCTCAGTGGGGGACTGACTGCAAACGGCGTAAACAAGAAAGAGGAGACAACCGCAAATGAAAGCAACCGAGGCAAATCTACTCGACCTTATGGGCGTGGCGAAGATGCAGTTCGTCATTCCCGTGTACCAGCGAATTTACTCGTGGAGTGTAAAAGAGTGCGAGGTGCTTTGGGATGACGTCATGCGAGCGGGTCGTGATGGCGTATCGCACTTCGTGGGGTCAATGCTTTATATCCCCGAGTCCGAGAGCTCTGCCACGAGCATTTCGCGCGTGCTTCTGATTGACGGACAGCAGCGCATGACGACGTTTTCGTTGATGATTGCAGCTTTGGCTGACTATTTGGAGAGCAACCCCGACAAGGCTGGCTTCCTTGGCGACCTCAAAATCTCGGCGCTGAGGAAAAATTACCTCTTTAACGATGACGACTACAACGGTCTGGCACGCTACAAGCTGGTGCTCTCGCAGGACGATAAAGAGACGCTGTTCTCCATCGTGTCTGGGGCTCCCGTGCCAGATGAAAAATCGGATCGCATTGTCGAAAACCATGCGTTCTTCCGTGAAAAGATGCACGGGAAATCATTCGACCCTGCAAGGCTTTGGGCGGGGCTAAACCGCGTGCAGGTCATCGACACTAAGCTCACCGCTGGCGTTGATAATGCCCAGCTCATATTTGAGTCCATGAACTCCAAGGGCAAGCCGCTCACGCCCATTGACCTCATCCGTAACTACGTTCTAATGTCGCTTCCCAACGACGAACAGACCAATCTTTATGAGGGTTATTGGCATCCACTCGAGTGCTTGTTCGGAAAAGGCGGCGAGGACGAGTTCAATGCATTTATCTGGTACTGGCTGTGGCTTAAAGTTCCCAATAGGATGCCGAAGGAGAACGAGGCCTACTACGAGTTTAAGCGCTATTTCGCCGACGACTACGATGGTGACACCGAGGGCCTGCTTAAGGAGCTGCGAGGGTATGCACATAGATACGCCAGTCTGTTCCTTGGTAAGGAGAAGGACGACGGACTGCGCCGAGTGTTCGTCAGAATCGTAAGCCTCGACGTGAAGCAGATAAGGCCCCTCTTAATGTTGCTTTATTCGGTTTACGAGGGGAATGGACTAGACCGCAATGCGTTTTTACGTATCTGCGAGACTATCGAGTCGTTTCTGTTCAGGCGAGCGGTTTGCGGCAGACTTACCACGGGCCTAAATAATTTCTTTGCCGGCATGTATCGCAATCTTGAGCAACAGGACGATATAGAGGAGTGCGTTACGGCGATGCTCCTTATCCACAGTAGCGGTATGACTGCGTACTTCCCGACAGACGAGCATTTTGTCGAGGAGTTTAAGACGCGTGACTGCTACAACCGCTTCTCCAAAAAGCGCTATTACCTGGAGCGCATGGAGAGCTGGCACCACCCGAAGGAGTCCATCTCAGCCGACGATTACCAGATCGAGCACATCATGCCCCAGACGATCGATGATGAGCACGGCTGGAAGGAATCGCTTGGTGAGAACTGGGAAGACGTCCACGACAGGCTGTGCAACAACTTGGGAAATCTTACGCTGACGGGATACAACCAGGAGTACTCAAACCGGTCGTTCTCGGACAAGCTCAATCTGCCTGACGTCGGATTTAAGTGCAGCCCGCTCTACCTAAACAAATCGATTGTCTCGCATGAAAAATGGGGTGAGGAAGAGATTGGGCAGCGCGCGGACGAGCTGGCGAAAGAAGCGTGCGAGATATGGAAGTATCCCGACCTCCCGGCAGACGTCGTCGACAAGTACCGTCCTTCTCGCGGGGAGTCTGACGAGGCGCCTATTTGGACTCTGCAGGAGAATCACCCCACTTTTGCCGAAGGCGGACTCAACCAGAAGCTTTTCGATGAGGTGCGCGAGTCTGTTCTGAGTGGTAATCCTTCGTGGGAGTCCTATATAGCCAAGTACTATGTAGGACTCAGGTCGGGCAAGCGAAAACTGCATGCCGTGCTAGAAGGCAGGACCAGCAACGGTGGTTGGATCGCCGTTGGCCTGGCAAAGAGCGTGGACGACCTAATTGATCCAGAGGACATGTGTCAGGACAAACGCGCACAGGGCGGATTTGGCCCGGGCTTACCCACTTACGTTGCGCTTCGGAACGCCGATGACATTCCTGCGGTGCTCGATCTCATAAAGCAGTGCTAGGTTGAAGGCCGGGAATCTAATTCCCGGCCCTTGCCAGCTCAAAATCGTCGATGGCCCATTCGCCCGTCTACGCCCCCACAATCCCGCGAGTCGCTTGATTTGGTTTACGGCCCTCAGTTTTCGGCATCTGTTACTCGTCGTCCCCGTCGTTGGGGTCGCCCTTGAGGGTGTTGATGTCCAGGTACTGGTTATCGTCCTCTTTTTGCTGGGTCTCCGACTCCGCTTGGGTGGGGCCGCGGAACAGCTGGAATCCCTCAAACGCAATGACGCCGAGCAGGGCAATGATAATGGCGATAAAGGTAACCTTGACTGCCTGCGGAAATTCCGAGAAACGCAGCGCCTTTTCCTCGGCGTAATAATCGGCGAAGCGCTCTTCGCCCGTGCTTTTGGTATACGCCGGCGCGGACGCGGCCTCCGGGTCATATTCCGGTGCGGGCGTGGCAGCGTACGGATCGTTGAGATAATCGCTCGATGCGGTGCCATAATCCTCTGTCTCGATGCGACCGTTGCCAGCATAGCCATCGGAATAATCGGAATATGCCGCATCGCCCTCATAGTCCGCGGCGCTCGTGTTGGCGGCAAAAAGCGGGTTAACTGGAACGTCGAGCGCCGGCATGCCGGTAGAGGTCTCATCCAGATCGGCTGCAGCCCAGGAATCGTGGGCAACCTGATGGGCAACGGGCTCATCG
>DBEXKF010000324.1:0-7659 GCA_048175045.1 Collinsella sp. | reverse complement strand
TCGGGCCCTTGCGGGTACGAGCGTTAGTGTGGGTGCGCTGGCCGCGGACCGGGAGGCCCTTGCGGTGACGAAGGCCGCGGTTGCAGCCGATGTCCATAAGGCGCTTGACGTTCTGGTTGCGCTCACGGCGGAGGTCGCCCTCAACCATGATCTGGTTCTTATCGATATAATCGCGGATGGCGTTAACCTCATCCTCGGTGAGGTCCTTAACGCGCGTATCCACGTTAACGTTGCACTCGACGCAGATCTTCGTCGCAGTGGTGCGGCCGATGCCGTAAATGTAGGTCAGACCGATCTCAACGCGCTTCTCACGCGGGAGGTCGACACCATTAATACGGGCCAACGTAGTCTCCTCTCTTAACCCTGACGCTGCTTATGACGGGGGTTCTCGCAAATGACGAGGACCTTGCCATGGCGCCTAATGATTTTGCACTTATCGCACATCTTCTTGACCGAAGGACGTACCTTCATCGTTCTTCCTTTCGGTAGCGCTCAAACTACTTCCCTACTATCTACTCGCCCAGCCGCAGGCGTTTAAAACTATGGCTGGTCTTCACACACAATCCGACCGTAGGTTGAGCTAAGCCTGCAGCCGGAAATGGAGTGCGTGTATGCGTGCCGCTATTTATAGCGATAGGTGATGCGGCCGCGGGTCAGGTCGTACGGGGAAAGCTCCACGACAACCCTGTCACCGGGGAGAATGCGGATGTAATTCATTCGGATCTTGCCAGAAATGTTGCACAGAACCGAATGACCGTTCTCGAGCTCAACCTTAAACATGGCGTTGGGCAGCGGCTCTTTTACCGTACCCTCGAGCTCAATTGCGTCTTCCTTCTTCACAAGCAATCATCTTTCTCTAGAAAACGACAGCGATTGAGTATTCTACAACACGTATGTACGCATCGTAATAACTTCGTAATGGCTCCACAACTAAGTGGAACTTGTTACATTTGAAATGTAAAACAAAGCCGTTCCCTGATGCCCAAGATCGCCTTGAAATGAGAAGGCATAGACCTTGGGGTCATGCCTTCGAAATTGAAAGGCGAGGTTGGGCATCAGGGGGCGGCGACTTTTACATTTCTCCGCCTTGGAGCGAACACCAAGCGCCTTGCGCGTCGGTGGTGAGAATCACCGGGCCGTCATCGGTGATGGCGACGGTGTTCTCGTAGTGCGCGGCGGGCAGGTGATCGTTGGTCGTAACGATCCAACCATCGGAGCCCGTACTCACATGATTGGATCCCATCGTGACCATCGGCTCGATGGCAATGACCATACCGGCCTGGAGACGAACGCCCCTCCCCTTCTTTCCGTAATTCGGAACGTTGGGGTCCTCGTGCATCACATGGCCAATACCGTGCCCCACATAATCGCGAAGCACGCCGTAACCGTGAGACTCGGCGAGGGACTGAACGGCATAACCGACGTCCCCGATATGGTTACCGGGAACAGCCTGCTCGATGGCAGCCTTAAGGCAATCGCGCGTGACCTCGCACAAAGCCTTGGCTTCGGGCGTGGGGGTGCCGACGAAAAACGTCCAAGCGTTATCGCCGACCCAACCGTCGACAACGGCTCCCGTATCGATGGAGATGATATCGCCATCGCGCAGGATCATGTCGGGGTTAGGAATACCGTGGACCACGGCATCGTTGATCGATGCGCAAATGGTCCCCGGGAACCCGCCGTAACCCTTAAAGGCCGGGGTGCCGCCATGCATGCGGATAATCTGCTCCGCGAGCTGATCGAGCTCAAAAGTCGAAACGCCGGGACGCACCATGGCTCCAACGTGGCGGAGCGCCATCTTAGATAGCGCTCCTGCCTTCTTCATCTGCTCGATTTGCGTTGCAGACTTAATCTTGATCATAGACCGAGAGCCTCTTTGACATCCCCGTACACGGTCTCGCGAGCCTGGTCACCGTTGACCGACTTGAGCAGACCCTGACCACGATAGTAGTCGACGAGCGGACTCGTGGACTTCTCGTAGACGTCGAGACGGTTCTTGATGGTCTCGGGCTTGTCGTCGTCGCGCTGATACATCTCGCCGCCACACTTGGGGCAGGTAGCATCGGCAGCGGTGCCGGTGTAACCGCAGGCGCGGCAGGTGCGACGCGAAGACAGACGATCGATAATGACCTCGGGGGCCACATCGACCAGAAGGGCGCAGTCGATCTCGCGACCCATGGCGGAGAGCTCGGAATCGAGCGTCACGGCCTGGGCGGTGTTGCGCGGGAAGCCGTCGAGGATGAAGCCCTGCTGGGCGTCATCGGCGGCAAGGCGCTCCTTGACAAGGTCGATCACGAGCTGATCGGGAACGAGCTCGCCAGCGTCCATGTACTTCTTAGCCTGAATACCAAGCTCGGTGCCACCCTTGACGGCAGCACGCAGCAGGTCGCCCGTGGAAATGTGAGCGACGCCAAACTCGGCGACGAGCTCCTGTGCGACGGTGCCCTTACCGGCACCCGGAGCTCCGAGCAATACGAGGTTCATGAGCAATCCTCCTCTAGCCTATTTAAAGAATCCATCGTAATCATACATCTTGATCTGGCCTTCGAGCTTATCGACCGTGTCGAGCACGACGCCGACCATGATGAGGATGGACGTGCCGCCAAATGCCTGGATCAGCTGGTTACCCGTAAAGGAGAAGATAATCGAAGGCACGATGGCGATGAGCGCCAAAAAGACAGCGCTGGGAAGCGTGATCTTGTTGAGCGCGTTCTTGATGTAGGCCGCGGTAGCCCTACCCGGACGGACGCCCGGAATAAAGCCGCCCTGCTTCTTAAGGTTGTCGGCCGTGTCATCGGGGTTGAACACCATGGAGGTGTAGAAGTACGCGAAAAACACGATGAGGACAACGTTAAGCACCCAGTTGAGCCAGCCGCGCGAAAGCGCAGAGGCAACTGCCTGGATCCAGCCGATGCCGGGGAAGAACACGGCAATCTGAGCCGGGAAGTACAGCAGCGCCGAAGCGAAGATGATTGGCACGACACCCGCGGTGTTGACCTTGATGGGCAGGTAGGTGGTCTGACCACCCATCATGCGACGGCCCACGACGCGCTTAGCGTAGGAGACCGGGATGCGGCGCTGGCCGCGCTCAAGGAAAACAATCAGCGGGATAACCAGCAGGATGATGGCGCAGATGATCACCATGGTGATGATGCCACCGGCATTGCCCTCGGTGCTGGAGAAGATAGCCTGCGGCAGACCGGCCATGATGTTCGCGAAGATGATCAGCGACATGCCATTGCCGATACCGCGCTGGGTGATGAGCTCACCAATCCACATGATCAGCATGGCGCCCGCGGTGAGCGTGCCGACGATCATGAGGTCGAAGATGATCTCGGGAGCGCCGGCGCCATTGAAGCTGATGCCGAAGCTCTTAAAGAGGAAGAGGTAACCCACGGAGTTGAGGATTGCCAGAGCCAGGGTGAGGTAACGCGAATACTGCGTAATCTTGGTCTGACCGACCTCGCCCTCGCGCGCAAGCTCATGCAGGGAAGGCACGACGGCCTGGAGCATCTGGAGGATGATCGAGCTGGTGATGTAAGGCATGATGCCCAGCGAAAACACCGACACATAGCTCAACGCGCCGCCAGAGAAAAGATTCAGGAGGGCCATAGCACCTGCGGCGACCGAATTGTTATCGGTCGAGAAAAGGCCCAGCATCCCCTGGAAGGGAATGCCGGGCACAGGAACGTGCGCACCAATGCGGTACACGACGAGCATAGCTATGGTAAAAAGAATCTTTTCGCGCAATTCTTTGATGCGGAAAGCATTCTTAAGACCATTTAGCACGGCAGCTCGACCTTTCCGCCGGCGGCCTCGATCTTGGCCTGCGCAGAAGCGCTGACCTTGTCGACCTTGACCGTGAACTTCTTGGTGAGCTCACCATTGCCGAGCACCTTGACGGGCTCGAACTCGCTCTTGGTGATGCGAGCGGCCTTAAGAGCGGCACCGTCGATCACAGCGCCGTCCTCGAACATACGCTCGAGACGCTCAACGTTAACGGCGGTGTACTCGATACGACGGGGGTTGCGGAAGCCCGGAAGCTTGGGCAGGCGCATAGCCAGCGGAGTCTGGCCACCCTCGAAGCCGGCACCCTTGGTGCCGCCAGAGCGGGAACCCTGGCCCTTCTGGCCGCGGCCAGAAGTGGTGCCGTGACCCGAAGAATTGCCACGGCCGACGCGCTTGCGGTTCTTGGTGGAACCGGGCGCGGGAGTAAGATCGTGAAGCTGCATTTGCTACTCCTCTACAATCTCGACAAGGTGCTTGACCTTGAAGATCATGCCGCGGACGGACTCGTTGTCAGCAATCTCGCGAACCTCGCGGATCCTGTGGAGACCGAGGGCACGGACAGTACGGACCTGGTCCTGCTTGCAACCGTTGGTGCTGCGGACCTGCTTGATCTTGATGGTGTCAGCCATGCTTAGTTCTCCTTACCGACGAACATCTCGGAGACCGTCAGGCCACGGCGAGCCGCGACGTCCTCAGGGCTGGAGAGCTCCTTGAGGCCCTCGACGGCAGCCTTGATGATGTTGAGGCCGTTGTCGGTACCGAGGGACTTGGACAGGACGTTCTTGATGCCAGCAAGCTCAAAGAGGGGACGCACAGCGCCGCCGGCGATAACGCCGGTACCCTCGACAGCGGGCTTGATGATGATGCGGCCGGCACCAAAGTGGCCGAGAACCTCGTGCGGGATGGTGCCCTGCTCGGTCACCGGCACGTGGAACATGTTCTTCTTGGCATCGAGAGATGCCTTGGAGATGGCCATGGGCACCTCAGCGGACTTGCCCATGCCAACGCCGACGTTGCCCTTGCCGTCGCCAACGACGACGAGAGCGACGAGGCTCATGCGACGACCACCCTTGACGGTCTTCGACACGCGGTTGATGTAAACGACGCGCTCCTCGAACTCGGAGGCCTCGCGCTGCTGCTTCTGATTACGAGCCATGTGCTACATACCTCCTAGAACTCGAGACCGGCGGCACGAGCACCGTCGGCGAGGGCCTTGACGCGGCCATGGTAGATACGGCCACCGCGATCGAAGGCGACCTTGGTGATGCCGGCCTCGATGGCGCGCTTGCCAACGAGCTGACCGACCTTCTCCGCAGCCTCCTTGTTCGAGGTGTGGGTGCCCTTGAACTCGGCCTCGAGGGTCGAGGCAGAGACGAGCGTCAGGCTGGAGCCCTTGCTGTCGTCGATGATCTGGGCATAGATGTTGGCGTTAGTACGGGTCACGCGAAGACGCGGACGCTCGGAGGTACCCGAGACCTTGCCGCGAACACGACGCTGACGACGCTTGAGGCCTTCCAGCTTCGCCTTATGCTTGTTCATACGTAAACTCCTAAAAAGGTTGATCTTGCCAACACCTGACGGGGTGCTGGTCTTATGCGAGTGAGTCGGTTACGACTACTTGGCGGCCTTACCCAGCTTGCGGCGGATGTGCTCGCCAACGTAGTGGATACCCTTGCCCTTGTAAGGCTCGGGAGGACGATGGCCGCGGATCTCAGCGGCGATCTGACCGACCTGCTGCTTGTTAATACCCTTGACGTTCACGTGGGTGTTGTCGGGAACCTCGAAGGTGATGCCCTCGGGAGCCTCGACGATCACGGGGTGCGAGAAGCCCAGGGAGAACTCGAGGTTCTTGCCCTTCTGCTGCACGCGGTAACCGACGCCGGCGAGCTCGAGCTTCTTCTCGAAGCCCTCGGAAACGCCAACAACCATGTTGTGGATGAGGGCGCGGGTGAGGCCGTGGCGGGCACGGGTCTCACGCTCGTCGTCGGGACGGGAAACGGTGAGGACGTTGTCCTCGACGTTGATAGCGAGCTTCTCAAAGACATCGAGCTCGAGCTGGCCCTTGGGGCCCTTGACGACAACGTTGTTGCCGTTGACTGCCACTTCGACTCCGGCGGGAATCTGGACAGGCTTATTACCGATACGAGACACGGTGATCTCCTTTCCTTCTACCTACCGAGCGAATTACCAGACGTAAGCGATGATCTCGCCGCCGACGTTGTGCTTGCGAGCATCGCGGTCGGTCATGACGCCATGGCTGGTGGAAATAATGGCGGTACCAAGGCCACCGCGGACGCGGGGCATGTCGGCAACGCCGGTGTACTTACGCAGGCCCGGCTTGGAAATGCGGCGGATGCCGTTGATGACCTTAGCCTTCTTGGGACCATACTTAAGCGTGATGTGCAGAGTCTTCTGGGGAACGGTGTCCTCGACATCGTAGCCCTCGATGTAGCCCTCCTCGTGCAGAACACGAGCGATCTCGACGAGCTTCTTGCTGCTCGGCATGGAGACCGTGGCCTTGTTCACAGAGTTAGCGTTACGGATGCGCGTAAGCATATCTGCGATCGGGTCTGTAAGGTTCATACAGATTCTCCTTCGTTCTTGATGAACACGTGCTCTTGGTTCTTCGCCGCCCTTAACGGCAAAGCCTTTTTAGCGCGTTTTCCCTGTTCCAAACTGATGCTTGAAACGCTGGTAGTGACTTACCAGCTGGCCTTCTTAACGCCGGGAAGCTCGCCCTTGAGTGCAAGCTCGCGGAAGCAGACACGGCACAGGCCGAACTTGCGGTACACAGAGTGCGGACGGCCGCAGCGCTGGCAGCGCGTGTACTCACGAGTAGAGAACTTCTGCTTGCGATTGCACTTGACGATCATCGATGTCTTAGCCACTTATATCCTCCTCACATAGAGTATTGTTCGCCCCAAGCGCCGCCCCCTTGTGGGAACGGCGCTTATAGGGCAGGTGAACCTATTTCTTGAACGGGAAACCGAAGGCGTCCAGAAGGGCCTTGGCCTCCTCATCGGTGTTGGCGGTGGTCACGAAAGTGATGTCCATACCGCGCTGGTGATCGACGGAGTCGAAGTCGATCTCGGGGAAGATGAGCTGCTCGGTGACGCCCATGGAGAAGTTACCACGGCCGTCGAAGCTCTTGGCGGAGATACCGCGGAAGTCGCGGATACGGGGGATCGCGACGGAGGTCAGACGATCGAAGAACTCCCACATACGGTCGCCACGCAGGGTAACCTTGCAGCCGATCGGCATACCAGCGCGCAGGCGGAAGGTAGCGATGGACTTGCGGGCACGGGTGATCATCGGCTGCTGGCCGGTGATGGCGCGCAGGTCGCGCACGGCACCGTCGATGGCCTTGGAATCGGTAGCGGCCTCGCCGACACCCATGTTCACGACGATCTTCTCAAACTTGGGGATCATCATGACGTTCTCGTACTGGAACTTGTCCTGAAGCTGCTGCTTGACCTCGTTGTTGTACTTGGTCTTCAGACGCGGCACATACTTCTCTTCTGCCATTGTTCACTCCTTCTTGGGGTTTTAAGCACGGGGCGTGGCCACGATGGGTTGTCCTCGTGCCTCCTGGCTGCATCCGCGCCGCTCATGGCATTTTGCGGTTTGGACTCGACGCAGCAGGAGCCGACAAAACAATCGGTACTATACGCGCATCGGGAGCGTATTTCCAGAAAAACCTCGTCTGCCTGCACAACTCCACAACTCCCCCGCACAAATGGATCCCAAAAAGCAGTTGCGGTGAAATAGGGACTGTTTGGCGGCCTAACAGGCTTAAACAATCCGTATTTCACCGCAACTTATTGGTGGGGATGCGATTAGCGCTTGCGGGGGACGAGTTTGGTGCGGCGC
>DBEXKF010000323.1:0-1539 GCA_048175045.1 Collinsella sp. | reverse complement strand
TCGGCCAGGACGGCATCATAGTCGGCCGGGTCGGAAATGACGGTAACGCTCGTGGCGTTCTTGGCGGCAGAGCGCAGCATGGAGGGGCCACCGATGTCGATGTGCTCGATGGCGTCCGCGAAGGTGACCTCAGGGTTGGCGACGGTCTTCTCGAACTCGTACAGGTTGACGACGACCAGATCGATCAGCTTAATGCCGTGCTGAGCCGCCTCCTGCATGTGTTGCTCGGAATCGCGGCGGGCCAGCAGCGCGCCATGAACCTTGGGGTGCAGGGTCTTAACGCGGCCGTCCATCATCTCGGGATAGCCCGTGAACTCCTCGATGGGGGTTACGGGAACGCCCGCGTCCTCGATGGCACGAGCCGTGCCGCCCGTAGAGATGATCTCGACGCCAAAGTCGTCAACCAGCGTCCGTGCGAAATCGACGACGCCCGTCTTATCGGTAACCGAGATCAACGCGCGTGCGATCTTCACATCAGATCCCATGCAGTCCTCCTGTCTGGTACGCCGCCGTGCTCTGTGAGTCGGTGATACGTCGATCTGCAGCGCTCGCGCAGCGGCATTGAAAATACTGATTTAATGTAGCGCATCGAGCGCATCGATGCACCCCGCAACGGGCACATGTGCAGAAAAAGTTTGCGAGCGGAGGGGATGGGCATGGCACCGGGCACGGTGAGTTCATGGAACACAGGGGCACCATAATTAGATGCCAATGGCGTGGTAGAACTGTGCTCGATATGCATCCGCAAAAGAAAGAGGCACCATGGTCTCGCGGGTTCTCTACCGACCGTTTGATACCGAAGACTTCGACGCCATCGCGCTGATTCTGCAGCAGCTTTGGCATAACAATTCGGATAACGATGAGTACAACCGCCTTGAGGCCGCGTGCGACCTCGCCTATTGCCTTTCGTCGTCGACGTTTTCACAGGTTGCCGTAATCGACGGTCAGGCGCGTGGCATTTCGCTCGCGCGTGCGGGACAGAGCTCCGGCGCCACTATCAACGAGCATTGGATGGATACCGAACGCGCGCTGCTATCGCAGATGCGTGAGCTAGAGCCCGATGCGTGCGCCGAGTATCTCTCGTTTGTGCGCGCAACCATCCGAACCAACAACCGCCTGCTCGAGAGCAGCCCGTTGCCGCACGACAACGAGGTCACGCTGCTTGCCGTGGATCGCGATGTCCATGGCCTGGGCGTTGGCACGGTTCTGCTCGATGCCGCCGTCTCGCACCTGTCCTCGCTTGGAGCGACGAGGGCGCACCTGTACACCGACTCCAACTGCTCGTGGAAGTTCTACGAGCTGCACGGCTTTAAGCGCACGGCCACGCACCGCGCCAACCGCGAAGAGCGCCGTCACGACATGCCGCGCGAAAGCTTCCTCTACGAACTCGATCTAACAGCCTAAACCCAGCAGCCATACCTAGTCATTTAGGGATGTTCCCAGTGATTAGTCGTTGGGGACAGCCTTCGTAGGTAGCGCATGAAAATGGGATGGATCCGTCGGCAGTCGCCGGAGACGATCCATCCCACAACGCAGAGC
>DBEXKF010000322.1:0-9891 GCA_048175045.1 Collinsella sp. | reverse complement strand
CCTGCGCACCGGGTTGTCGCTGAGGCCGTAGTAGCGCTCGGCGTGGTTGAAGATGGCGTTGAGCTGGTTGTTCACTGTGCGCAGGTACGTCGGTGCCCAGGGCTTCCCGTCGGCGTCCCGGTGCTCGGTGAGCTCGTTTTGCCACCTGATGACGTCGATCGGCCTCACGTCGCACATGCGCATGCCCCCGAAGAACGGCACGAGCTTGTCGTTGATGATGTACTCCTTGGTGATCCACGTGTGCTCGCGTATGCGCGGCTTCACCTCGGAGGCGTACACCTCGACGAACTCGGAGAACGTCATGTCCATGGCCCCGCCGTTAAGGCTCTTGAACTGGCTCTCCCACACTGCGGCCTCCACCTCGGAGGAGAAGCCGCGCTTCGTCTTGTGGCGCTTCGAGCCGCGGGCGTCGCGGTAGTAGCACTGCACGTAGAACGTGCCGTTGCCGTCGTCCTTGTACACGGGCATGTCAGTCCACCTCCGGGAAGTACAGGGCGTCGAAGACGTCGCTTCGAACGCGCCCGCGGATGACCACGCGCCCGCGCGCCTCCTGCTCGGCGTTTATCTTCCTGATCACCTCGTAGGCGCTGCCTTTCTTGATCCTCAGCAGCTCCGCGACCTCGTCGGCGTCCAGCATGTGCGGCCTCGGCGTCTTCGCCACCTTCTCGTCCATGGCTCCTCCAATCAATGGCGTACGGATACGTACGGTTCACAGATTCAGAGTAAACGTACATATCTGTACTGTCAATAGAATTGCGTACATTTGCGTACGCTGATAAGATGTGCTGGTACGTAATTCCAGGAGGAGGGCTCATGTCCGTAGGCGAGAACATAAGGCGGTACCGCAAGTCGCGCGGCATGACGCAGGCGCAGCTCGCCGAGGCGGTCGGCCTGACCGAGGGGGCCGTGCGCCACTACGAGAGCGGCATCCGCGCCGTGAAGCCCGAGCTGCTCGAGTCCATCTCCGCGGCGCTCGGCGTGTCCGTCAACGCCCTCAAGGATTACGGCGTCGAGACTGCGGGCGACCTCATGTCGCTGCTCGTGCGGCTCGAGGACTCCTTCGGCATCGTGCCCGCAGCCGACGGCACGGGCCTCTCCCTGAACCCCAAGGCGCCGCACGCGCCCAAAGCCGCGATGGCGATCGAACTGTGGGCAGAGAAGCGCGCGCAGCTCGAAAACGGCAAGATCGACGCCGACGAATACGAGGACTGGAAAGCCTCGCTGTAGCGGCTCTCCGCATTTCGCGATCAACGCAACCGAATCAGGACGGTGGACCAGGCGGCGAGCGCCGCTCGGGCCTGCGTAAGCTGAGTTTTTACTCCCCATTGCATGCCAAGGCATTTCCGGCGCACCTGGGGAGTAAATGACGCGGTGGCTTACACGGCGGCACGCGGCAGTACGCCGCGGCATTTCCCCTGGTTACTCCCGTTTTCATTGAGGCGGCGAGATTCTTTACTCCCCATTAACCACCTGGGAAAACGCTGTGAGAAGACCGCCGAAAAGCCTATTGAGTTCGATTTGAGTTTCACAGGCCCCGAAACGGCCCCGTTTGGCTCTCGGAGACAAAAATCGCGCGTCTACTCACTTGGGATGAATCCTTACTCCCGTTCCTCCGAATGCCGCACCGTGCCTTGCCGTCTTGAAACACGGGGGAGTAAATTGCGAAATCGCAGGTGAAAGGGAGTAAAACGACAAAGAAAAAGCCTCCGTCCCAACGCGGGAACGGAGGCTCGGTTATCGTATTTACTCACCAACATCGCTGGCGGCTTTGCCATGACTCTCGTACGAAACGAAACTCAGCGGCACAGTGCGGCACTCAAAAATGCAGGTCAGAACCCTATCAGCCTACTCCCACTCGATGGTCGCGGGCGGCTTGGACGTGATGTCGTAGCACACGCGGTTGGCGCCGGAAACCTCGGCCACGATACGGCCGGAGATGCGGGCCAGAACATCGTAGGGCAGCTTGGCCCAGTCGGCGGTCATGGCATCGCTGGACTCGACGGCACGCAGGATGATCGGACGCTGGTAGGTGCGCTCGTCGCCCATAACGCCGACGGACTTGATGTCGGGCAGGACCGCGAAATACTGCCAGCAGCTGTGCTCGGAGTTGCGCTCGCCGGTCTGCTCAAACAGACGCTGGTTGTAGGCGTCGAGCTCCTCGCGCACAATAGCATCGGCGTTCTTGAGGATCTCGAGTTTCTCCTTGTCGACCGCACCGATGATGCGGATGGCCAGACCCGGGCCCGGGAAAGGCTGACGGAACACGATGTGACCCGGCAGGCCAAGCGCCAGACCAAGTGCGCGGACCTCGTCCTTAAAGAAGTGGTCGAGCGGCTCAATAAGGTCGAAGTGCACGCCATCGGGGAACGGGATCAGGTTGTGATGGCTCTTGATGGTGGCCGTCTTGCCGCCCGTCTTGCGAGCGCCGGACTCGATGATGTCGGGGTAGATGGTGCCCTGAGCCAGGTACTTGACCGGCTTGCCATCGGTCTCGAGCTGCTGAGCAACCGCGAAGAACTCTTTCCAGAACTGCGTACCGATGATGCGGCGCTTCTCCTCGGGCTCGATCACGCCGGCCAGAAGCTCGGCATAACGGTCCTCGGCGTGGACGTGGATAAAGTCGACGTCAAACTGCTTGGTGAAGACCTCCTCCACCTGCTCGGGCTCGCCCTTGCGCAGCAGGCCGTGGTTGATGAACACGCAGGTCATCTGCTTGCCCACGGCGCGGGCGCCCAGCGCGGCCACGACGGAGGAGTCGACGCCACCGGACAGGGCCAGAATCACGCGGTCGTCGCCGACCTTCTCGCGGAACTCGGCCGTCATGGTCTCGACCAGGTTGTCCATGCTCCAGTTGGGCTCCAGGCCGCAGATCTCAAACAGGAAGTTGCTCAGCAGCTGCTGACCGTACTCGGAGTGCTTGACCTCGGGGTGGAACTGCGTGGTGAAAATCTTGCGCTCGACGCACTCCATGGCAGCAACCGGGCACACGTCAGTGCTGGCGGTAACGGTAAAGCCCTCGGGCACCTCGGAAACGGCGTCGCGGTGGCTCATCCACACGGTCTGTTCCATAGGCGTGGAGTTAAAGAGCTTGGCGCCGGCCGTGCGCGTGATGATGGCGCGGCCGTACTCGCCCACCTCGGAGTGGCCGACCTTGCCGCCGAGCGTCACGGCCGTGATCTGATGGCCGTAGCAAAAGCCCAGGACGGGAAGGCCCAGGTCAAAGATGGCAGGATCGATGGACGGAGCGTCCTCGGCGTACACGGAAGCCGGACCGCCGGAAAGGATGAGCGCAGAGGCGTTCATCTCGCGAATCTCGTCGGCCGAGATGTCGCAGGGGACAATCTCGGAATACACGTTGAGGTCGCGGACGCGACGGGCAATGAGCTGACCGTACTGCGCACCAAAGTCGAGTACGAGGACCTTTGCGGAAGCCTTTTGATCCATGGTTCCCCCTCTTGTTGGCGGGGAGCCGGTGCCCACCCGCGTGAATGAACGAAAATAGCCTTCATAGTGTACACGTTATATGGGGTTTCTCGCCCCTCGCAGCCATCAGCGCACGGCAAACGCACGACCTGGGCCCCTATTTGACGGCAATTGAAGTGTTTTCAAACGTTACAGATGATGTAATACGTTTGAACATTGGACGCCCTGTGCCACAATACTGCCGAACGACTCCGCCTCTGCGGCGGCAAATACGATAGGAATACCAGCATGAAGCGCATCCTTCTCATCGCCACGGGCGGCACCATCGCATCGACCGAGGACGGCAACGGCCTCTCCCCTGCCCTGACCGGTGAGGAGCTCGCCCAGAGCGTCCCCGAGATCTCGGGCCTCTGCGAGCTCGACGTCGTGCAGCCCATGAACATCGACAGCACCAACATGCGCCCCAGCGACTGGATGTGTATCCGCGACGTCATCGTCAAGGGCTATGCCGACCACGACGGATTCGTGATTCTACACGGCACCGACACCATGAGCTACACCGCGGCGGCGCTTTCCTATCTGATTCAGGACAGCCCTAAGCCTATCGTGCTCACCGGCTCGCAAAAGCCCATGGGCAATCCCTTTACCGACGCCAAGCTCAACCTGTACCAGAGCCTGCTCTATGCGCTCGACGAGCATTCGCACGACGTTTCGATCGTGTTTGGCGGCGTAGCCATTGCCGGCACGCGCGCCCGCAAGCAGCGCACCATGAGCTTTAACGCGTTCATTAGCGTCAACTATCCGCCCATTGCCTACATCCGCAACGACCGCATCGTGCGCAACGGGCTCCACGGCACGCATCAGGGCGAAAACCCGGTGCGTTTCTACGACAGCATCAACCCACGCGTGTTTGTCCTTAAGCTTACGCCCGGCGTGAACCCGGGCATCCTCGACGCCCTTGCCGACAGCTACGACGCCGTGATTCTGGAGACCTTTGGCATTGGCGGTATTCCCGAGTTTGGCGAGTCCGGCGAGTCGTTCCAAGAGGCAATTTTCCGCTGGGTCGATTCGGGTCGCACCGTCGTTATGACCACGCAGGTCCCCGAAGAGGGCCTCGATCTGGGCGTTTATGAGGTCGGCCGCGCTTACGCCGATCATCCGGGCATTCTGCGCGGCGATGATATGACCACCGAGACGCTCGTGGCCAAAACCATGTGGGCACTCGGCCAGTCACGCGATGCCGCCGAAATCCAGCGCCTGTTCTACAGCCAAGTCAACCACGACCGTATCCCGATGGCGTAATCTCTAAGGCAGCTCCATTTATCGCAACCTTAAACGACAGGTGGTCCCCCTCGGGCCGTGCAAAAATCGGAGTATTCTGCAATTTCTCCGCCGGAGGCATAGAATCGACCGATTGTTAGACGAACTTTTAGGACGAGGGTTCCGTCTAGTAAATATTTATTCCTCATTTTTATTTAGTATGTGGATTAACTACTGCCAAAAAGGCAAAGCCAGCCGCTCGAGCTACCATCTACGGCCAAACTGGTGCTGAATACTCGCGATTTTGCACATCGCAACCAGGGGGACCCGCCCAAAGAGCGTCAAATACAGCGGGGGAACGCCCTATCCGATACCCTCGAGAAGCTCTGACACCGTCATGCCGAGTGCGGGCGCGATCTTAAATAGAACCTTGAGCGTGAAATTTGCCGTCCCATCTTCGATTCGGTCGAGGTAGGGTCGGCTGATTCCTGTCGCCACACAAAAATCAACCTTGGAGATACCAAGGTCCCTGCGTGTCTCTTCGACCCGCCTGCCAAGAATCTGTTTCGCACGTTCGTCCATGCAGCCGAGTTTGAAATGGAGCCGAACATAAACGTAAACTATAGTTTACGTTTTCCCGAATACACAGGAGTTTTCTATGTCGGGTTCTTCGGTCCGCATGTACCGAGCCGCGCTTCGCACAAACAGCGCGCCGCCCAAGCTCGTCGTCGTTGAAGCTGAATGCCTTTCGCCCGATGAGCGCACAGCATTTGCATTGCTATCAAGTCGCGTCGCCGCCGTTCTGGTCCCTTGCCCGGCGCGAGGTGAACTTGCCATCCGATGCCAAACGCACGGCTGCTCGCTCAATCAGGCTGCCGTAATCGCAACCAGCCAACGCGGCCTGCCGCTCCTTTTAGAAGCCGGCATAGCACTCGCCCTTCGCGGCGCCGGATACGAAAACGAGGCCGCCGCCGATGCAGTCTTTCAACCACGATCGAGCGGCGGCCTCGCAGCAGCCATCGAATATGCTTGCAGGCTCGTTGTCTAAAAGGACAAGCTAGAAACCAAAGCCAAAGCCCGTTCCGGTAATCGCCGAGTACATAAAGTAAACGTTGATCACGTTGAGGAACACACCCGTGATGCAACCGTTGCGCAGGTAGCGCTCGCACACGATGCGCGCCATGGCGGCGGAGTCGTCATTGTTCTTGGCTTGGCGTCCCGCCGTAAAGTACGTCGCCACGCTCAGCAGCAGATTGAGTACCGGCAGTGCCAGCAGCTCGTAGCTCTTACCCCAGCGCGTCACCTCGCCGGCGGCGTTAAACTTCGTTGCCACCTCGGAGCCAATGTTGGGGATAACACACGCTGCAACCACCAGCGGAATCACCGCAAGTACGAGCAGCGCAATACCCATGTAGCCAGCTTTTTTGCCATATTTAAACATATGCGTCGTCCTTACACGTTAAAGCGGAAGTGCACGACGTCGCCATCGGCCATGACATAGTCCTTGCCCTCAATGCGCAGCTTGCCGGCGGCCTTGGCGCCCTGCTCGCCGCCGAGCTCGATGTAGTCGTCGTAGCCAATAACCTCGGCCTTAATAAAGCCGCGCTCAAAGTCGGTGTGGATGACACCGGCGGCCTGCGGGGCGGTCGCGCCCTGACGCACCGTCCAGGCCTTGACCTCCATCTCGCCGGCCGTAAAGAACGACTGCAGGCCGAGCAGCTTGTAGGCAGCCTGAGCGAGCACGTCCAGGCCGGGCTGCTCCAGGCCTAGGCTTTCCAGGTAGTCGGCAGCGTCCTCGGGATCGAGCTCGGAAAGCTCGGCCTCGATCTTGGCGCAGATCGGCAGCGGCTTGACGCCGTCGATGGGCGCCAGGTCCTCGTTGAGCATATCCTCGTCCACGTTGGCCACATACAGGATGGGCTTCATGGTGAGCAGGAACAGCCCCTTGGCGGCGGCACGCTCCTCGTCGGTCATCTCCATGGATGCGGCGCGCTTGCCCTCGTTGAGCCAGGCAAGCAGGCGCTTGGCAACCTCGAACTTGGGCATGAGCTCCTTGTCGCGCTTGGCCTCCTTCTCGAGCTTAGGCAGCTGCTTCTCGAGCGTGCCCATGTCGGCCAGGATGAGCTCGGTCATGATGGTGTCGGCATCGCCGGCGGGATCGACGAACTCGCCCGTGCGGCCCACCTCACGCATGACGTTGGGGTCCTTAAAGTAGCGCACGACCTCGCAGATGGCGTCGGTCTCGCGAATGTTGGCCAGGAACTGGTTGCCCAGGCCCTCGCCCTCGTTAGCGCCCTTCACCAGACCTGCGATGTCGACGAACTCGACCGTCGCCGGCACAATGCGACCCGGGTTAACGATGTCGGCAAGCTTTTGCAAGCGGCTATCGGGCACGTCGACGATACCCACGTTGGGGTCGATCGTGGCAAACGGGTAGTTGGCGGCAAGGCCGGTCTTTTTGGTAAGCGCGGTGAACAGCGTCGACTTGCCCACGTTGGGCAGGCCCACGATACCGATGGAAAGGGACACGACAGCTCCTTTTGGTACAGGTACTTCAAACCGTATAAGTATAGCGCCGCCGCAGCATCCGGGCGAATCCGGACACCGCGGCGGCGCAAATGAAGCAGAGATAGAGCTCGCTGACTAGTCCGCGAGCTTCTCCACCTGATCGAGCATCTTGTCAAGCTTGGCCTTTGCCTCGGCCTTGGCCTTCTGGGCCTCTTCGTGGGCCTTGGCCTTCTGAGCGGCCTTTTCCTCGGCCTCGGGGTCGACAACGACCAGATTGGACGCATCGTGCTCGACCAGCTTGAGCGCATGCTCGGGGCACACCTTGACGCAGGCTCCGCAACCTAGGCAATACGTGGACTCCAGTGCAAAGCGACCGCTTCCCACCAAATCGCAGGCAAACGTGGGGCACACGTTGACGCACTCGCCGCATGACGTGCACTTGTCAAAATCGCATTCCGGTGTGCTCACCTGCATATTCTGGGCAAGCTCGGGGTGGTTCTGCAGCGTCGAGAGCACCAGCTGCCGCCCGTGCGTGAGCGAACGGCGACGCTTGGTCGTCGTGGTGCCGCACATGGTGTTGAGCGTGCGCTCGAGCTGCGTGATCTGGTGACGGTGAGCCTTCAACTTCTGCGTCACCGAGGCCAGCGCCGCCGTCGCCGGATTGAGCTTGGTCACCGTCAGGCCCGTGGTGCGGGCAATCTTATCCATGTACTCCTTGCGCTCGTACTCGCGGCGCTTATGGCATTTGAGGCTCTTGGGGTCGACCTCCAGGCCCATGCCCGTACCCGCCCACTCCTCGGCGGTAGCAATGGCCTCGCCCAAAATGTCCTCGCCACCGGTGTTGCGGCACTTATCGCACACGCCCAGTGGCAGGTAGACGCTCACGTTGGGATAGTCCGCCAGTACCGAGAACCAGGTCTCGGCCGTAATATCGCCCACGCAGGCAACGACGACCTCGTTTTCGCGCGGCATGCGCTTGAGGGCGCGTGTGCAGGTGACGTAGGCGGTCTCGTGGCTCGTAGCAGCGGAGACGATATCGTCATACAGGTTTTTAGGCGCCAGGCGCGGCGAGATGATCGCCTCGGTCGGACAGGCAGCGGCGCACAGGCCGCACTTGCGACAGGAGTCGAGGATCTCGATGGCGTCTTCCTCGACCTCGATAGCGTTGACCGGGCACACGTCCATGCACGCGGCGCAACCGCTCTTTTCGTTTTTGCAGGTCAAGCACGGAATGGTGTTGCCGCGCGGGCGCTCCTTGTAGTCGGCAGGATTCCACTGCGACGCCGACGGATCGAGCGCATCGGTCACGCCGCCAAGCGGGTTTTTAAGAAAGTCGAAACCCTTGCTGATCTCGATAATGTCATCAAACAGATCGTGTTCCTGCGCCATGCGCGGCCCCTCCCTGAGCAGTGCAAACAAGCAAGAGATAATGATACGCTATCGGCCCACACCTCGGGCAAATTACACGCGGTGCACCTTGAGGGAAATAACCCATGGCCTATCGCCGCCCCGATTGCACAAGGTCAATCAAGCGCCAAGCTATGCCTCGCACATGAGCTGCACGAGCTTCTGTTTGGTCACCTTGGCCTGCTCGTTGGCCATATTGCGCTCGTTTCTAAAGACCGCATCCGCAACGCTCATCAGGTCGGTATCGGAAATCTCGCCAAGTCCCAGCTCCGCGAGCGTCGTCGGTAGACCAACGCGCTGGCAAAACTCGAGCACCTGATCAAGCTCGGGCGCACGCTCCAGGCGCAGCTGCACCACCAGGCCAAATGCCACGGCCTCACCCTGCATGGCCTTGCACTCAGGCAGAATCGTTAGACCGTTGGCGATGGCATGCGCCAACGCCAAGCCACCGCTCTCAAAGCCGACACCTGAAAGCAGAATATTGCACTCGATCAGGCGCTCAACCGCTGGCGATGTACGGCCCTTTTTGAGATCGCGCTTGGCAGCGACGCCGCACTCCATGAGTGTGTCATAGCAGGCACGAGCCGCAACCAAGGCCAAGTGTCCCGGCGCGCCACCGTGCTCGTTGGCGCCGTGCGCCGCGGCGCACGAACGCGCCTCGAAATACGTTGCCAGCGCATCGCCCATACCAGCGACCGTCATACGCAGCGGGGCCGCCGCGACCACGTTGGTATCGACCACGACCAGGTCTGGATTCTTCTCGAGCATCAGGTAGCGGTCGAACGACCCATCCTCGTGATACAGCACCGAAATCGCGCTGCACGGACCGTCCATCGACGCCGCCGTGGGACATACGCACAACGGCAACTCGGCATAAAACGCAACGGCCTTGGCGATATCGAGCATCTAGCCGCCGCCAATGCCCACCACCATGTCGCAATACTCGGCCCGGGCTTCCTTGGCCATTTCGACAACGGCATCTTCCGTACACGGACCGTTGTAAATCTTAAAGAACGGCTCGCTTAGATCTTCATCCAGAAATCCATCGACGATCTGCCTGCACAGCCGATCCTCGGTGCCCTGGTCAAACAAGACATAGGCAGCGCAGCCCAACCATGACAAATACCTGCCCTGGCGCGAAAGCTCCCCCGGTCCCTGAACATACCGACCGGGGCCGCCATAAACCATAGGAAGCGCCATACGAGAATCCACCCTTCATCAAACAACGATGGGTGCAAAGTACCCTGACCCCTTTGCACCATAGCAAAAAGGGGCAAAGCCATCTGTTGGCTT
>DBEXKF010000321.1:0-4065 GCA_048175045.1 Collinsella sp. | reverse complement strand
GACGGAAGGATCCCGCCGCGCGAAGCGCACGGCGGGATCCTGACATGTCCGAGGACGATTTGGGAGGTAAGCCCTGGGGTCTCCGATGAGAGCAGTTTCGGCCGAGGCTATTCGTCGCCGAAGCTGATGCCCAACGCCTTGGCCTCTCGGACCAGATCGCTCTGGGGGTCGACATACTTGAGCTTGCCGGCGACCTCCTCGAGCGGCATGTGGCACATCTTGCCGTCGCGCAGGGCGATCATGTAGCCAAACTCGCCGCGCAGGCAGCCAAGCGCGGCTTCGACGCCGCACTGGGTCGCAAAGATGCGGTCCTGAGCGTCGGGCTGACCGCCGCGCTGCGTGTGACCGGGGATGGCGACGCGGGTCTCGCGACCGGTCTTGGCCTCGATCTCCTTGGCGATGTCGTAGACGATCGACGGACTTGTGCGCTCGGCGAGCTTCTTCTTGTACTCCTTCTTGGACAGCGCCGCGTCCTCCTTGGAGATGGCGCCCTCGGCGACGGCCACGATGGTAAAGCGGCTGCCGGTTTCCATGCGATGCTCGATGGTCTTGATGACCTGGTCCATGTCGTAGGGGATCTCGGGAATCAGGATGACGTCCGCGCCGCCCGCGACGCCGGCATACAGCGGGATCCAGCCAACCTTGTGGCCCATGATCTCGATGACGAACACACGCCCATGACTTGAGGCGGTGGTGTGGATGTCGTCGATGCACTTGGTGGCGACGTCGATAGCGCTCGTAAAGCCAAAGGTCATCTCGGTGCCCCAGGTGTCGTTATCGATGGTCTTGGGCAGGGCGATAACGTTGAGGCCCTCTTCGCGCAGGCGGTTGGCGGTCTTGGTGGAGCCGTTGCCGCCCAGCATAAACAGGCAGTCGAGCTGCAACTTGTGATAGGTGTGGACCATCGCGGGCACCTTCTCGACGCCGTCGGCCTCGGGAATGTTCAGGCGCTTGAACGGCGTGCGGCTCGTGCCTAGGATGGTGCCGCCGCGGGTGAGGATACCGCTAAAATCGGCGGGCGTCATGACGCGGAACCTGCTGTAGATAAGGCCCTGATAGCCGTCCTCAAAGCCGTAAATCTCGATAGGCTCTTCGCTATTGGTCATAAGCGTTTTGACGATGCCGCGCATGGTGGCGTTGAGCGCCTGGCAGTCGCCGCCACTAGTAAGAAGACCGATTCTAAGCATGGTGAATCCTTCCGGGCAAGTTATAACATGCGCATAAGTTTACCCCCGCACACTGCTGATGCGGGGGTAAAACGTGTTAGCTCAAATGTATAGAAATGTAAGCAACGTCAGGCGAGCGTAAGGACGACGGCGCCAGCTCCTTACAGCACAAAGGCGTCGATGTCGCCCCAGTGGCGGCGCAGCGTAATAGCGGCGGCGGGCTCGGTGTTGTCAAAGACGACCGACCACTGCGTGTTGCTGGTGATGTCATCCGGATTGGGCTCTTGCGCCGCAGCGCGTAGAGCCTTCCAAGCGACTGCCTCGTCCTGGGCACCGACATGGGCGTCAAGGACATCGGCGATTGCGACGGCGCGCTCTTTACCATGGCCCAGCTCGCCATTCTTTTGGTTGGGCAGCACTTCGTCACCATAGCAGGCGTAGAAGTTCGTAACCTGGCTTACAGGAGTCGCTTTGAAAGCGCGGTCGGGGTCGCGCGGATCCCACTCCACCACCCGCGCGTCACCGGCGGCGTCGCTGATAAAGAAGTGGTAATCGCGTCCTGCCATGGCGTGCATGTCGTAGGCGGAAAGCAGGTCGACAGCTTCTTGCGTGGTGGCGGCACGGTCGAGCACCAGACGGATGGCGAGCGAGGTATTGATGACGGGGCGCTGCGTGTCCTGGTCACAGGGCTTGGAATCCAGGGTGAGTACAGCAATGGACACGCCGCATTCGTTAATACCGTCGAGCTGGGCAAACGGGCCCATGAGTGCGGCGGCACGTCCCGCGACGGAGTCAAGCGGAGTGTTATCGCCTAGGTTGTTAAGGGCGGCAAACCCGATGGAGGCATAACCGCCGCGTGGGTGATTGCGCACCAGCAACGCCGAGGTGTCGTCCTTAAAGTCGTAATTGCGGCCGGTGCGCACGCGGCCTTCGGCATCTACGGCGACAAAAGCGCTGCAGGCAAACTGGGGCGCCTGGACATGTGCCGGCACACCGGGCAGCACCTGCGCCACCACGGCATCGATGTAGGCCTGGTCGTCGCGCACGCCAGCTGCGATGATGCGGTCAAGGTCGTAGTCGTAGGCGATGTCGATTGCGTACAGGTCATAGCCGTCTGCGTAGCCAGTCAAGCGTTTGAGCGACGCGGCGGACTTGATTTGCTTGCGGTAAACGATGCCGGCGGCAGCGGCAAGGCCGACGGCGGTTCCTGCAACACCGCAGGCGATGGCAATGTTACGTGGCTTCATGACGGCTCCTCTCGTCCTGTTAGCGCAATTGTCGCAAAAGGAGCGCGGGCATGATGGCTCAACTTGGTGAGTGGTGCGGAATTAAGCACGGAATGAAGAGTGCGGTGCTGGCGTGGCGGGGTATGCTGGAGGGGACCATCAACCCAGCGAAAGGGGAGAGCATGACGGATCAGGAAACGTCCGAGCGCGTGCACGTGACGGCCGACGATATCGAGGCCGCCAACGACCTTATCGACTTTATCGAGGCATGCCCCAGCATGTTCCATACGGCGGCGACCATTATGGCCGAGCTCGACGAGGCGGGCTTTACCTACCTGCCCGAGAACGCGGCGTGGGATATCGAGCCGGGCGGGCGTTATTACACGCAGCGCAACACCTCGAGCGTTGTTGCCTTTAAGGTGGGCGAGGACCTGGCTGCTACGTGGGGCGAGGACGGCGTTGCCGGTGACTATCATTTTCAACTGACGGCGTCGCACAGCGATTCGCCGACGTTTAAGGTCAAGGCTGTGCCCGAGCTTGACGGTGCGGGCGAGACGCTGCGCCTGAACACCGAGGCCTACGGCGGCATGATTGACTACACCTGGTTCGATCGCCCGCTGGCGCTCGCGGGCCGCGTGCTGGTGCGCGAGGGCGTCCGTATTGAGAGCCGTCTGCTTGCCACCGAGCGCGAGGTCGCTATTATCCCGAGCCTTGCCATCCACATGAACCGTGGCGTTAACGAGGGCTTTGCTCCCAACCGAGCCGTCGACCTGTGCCCGCTCATCAGCGCCGGCGAACTCAAGCAGGGTGACTTTGATGCCCTGATCGCCGAAGAGCTGGATGTTGAGCCCGAGCAGATCCTGGGCCGCGACCTGTTCCTGATCAATCGTCAGGATGCGCGCATCTGGGGCTGGGCCGACGAGTTTATCTCGACGCCCAAGCTTGACGACCTGGCCTGCGCCTATACCTCGCTACAGGCATTTTTGGGCGCCGAGAACGCGCACGACGTCTCGGTCTTCTGCTGCTTCGATAACGAGGAGGTTGGCTCCGAGACCAAGCAGGGCGCCATGTCGACGTTCTTGGCCGATGCGCTGCGCCGCATCAACGGATCGCTGGGCTTTGACGACGAGTCGTACCATCGCGCCCTTGCCGCCTCGATGCTCGTGAGCTGCGACAATGCACATGCCGTGCACCCCAACCACGCCGAGAAGTGCGATGCACGCAACCAGGTTGTGCTCAACGGCGGCATCGTTATCAAGGAAGCCGCTAACCAGCACTACTGCACCGATGCCTTTAGCCGCGCGGTGTTCCAGGCCATCTGCGATGACACCGACGTGCCCACGCAGGCCTTCGCCAACAAGAGCGATATGGCGGGTGGCTCCACGCTCGGTAACCTGTCGAACATGCAGGCGAGCATGCACGCCGTGGACGTGGGCCTGCCGCAGCTGGCCATGCACTCAAGCTACGAGACCGGCGGCGTACGCGACGTGATGTGCGCCATCCGCGCCCTCACCGCCTTCTACGAGCGAAACCTAACCATCAACGGCGCCGAAAGCGTGGAGCTCTAAAAACCTGCCAAAAAGGGACAGGTTTATTTTGCCAGGTTTTATCTGGGCAAATGCAAAGGATGAAACCGAACTAGATTGGTGATGCGTAGCCGCCGAGGTGCAATG
>DBEXKF010000320.1:0-4618 GCA_048175045.1 Collinsella sp. | reverse complement strand
CACATTATCCAGCCTGCGCGGAGAAAGCAGCGCAGGCACACAAGGAAGAAGGATTGAATGGCGGATTCTCAGATCCATGTCGCACTTGCGGGTAACCCCAACTGCGGCAAGACCACGCTTTTCAACCTGATCACCGGCGCCAACGGCTACGTTGGCAACTGGCCCGGCGTCACGGTTGAGAAAAAGGAAGCCAAGCTCCTAAGCGACAAGAACGTTACCATCACGGACCTCCCCGGCATCTACTCGCTTTCCCCCTACAGCCCCGAGGAGCAATGCTCGCGCGATTATCTCATGAGCGGCGAGCCCGATGTAGTCGTCCAGGTGGTCGACGCCACCAACCTCGAGCGCAACCTGTACCTGGCGCTTCAGGTCATCGAGACCGGCCTGCCCGTGGTTGTCGCCCTCAACATGGCCGACTTGGTCGAGAAGAACGGCGACAAGATCGACACGGACAAGCTCTCCAAGAAGCTCGGCTGCCCGGTCATGATGATCTCGGCCCTTAAGAATAAGGGTATCAAGGAGCTGTTCGAGCAGGTTAAGAAGTCCGCTGCTTCCAAGGGCGAGGTGCCGGAGCACAAGTTCGACTCCTCCATCGAGGACGTTCTGGACCACATCGAGAACAACCTGCCGGCGAGCGTTCCCGCCAACAAGCGCCGCTACTACGCTGTCAAGCTGTTTGAGCGCGACGCGGACGCCTGCAAGCTCATCAACCTCACCAAGGAGAAGGCCGCTCGCGTGGAGGAGCTGGTCGCCCAGTGCGAGCAGGACTGCGACGACGATGCCGAGTCCATCATCACCGGTGAGCGCTATGGCGTCATCGCGCACATCATCGATGAGTGCCTCACCAAGGCCCCGGCCAAGATGAGCACCTCCGAGAAGATCGACCGTGTGGTTACCAACCGTATCCTGGGCTTGCCGATCTTTGTCGTCATCATGTTCTGCGTGTACTACATCGCCGTTTCCACCCTGGGCGGCACGGTGACCGACTTCACCAACGACCAGCTCTTTGGCACCGACGGTTGGTATGTGCTCGGTCAGGGCCGCGATGCCTACGATGCAGCCGTCGAGGCTGCGGGCGACGATGCCGACTCGGTCGACCCGGCGCAGTACGGCCCCTATGTCCCGGGTATCACCACCGCGGTGCATGACGCCCTTGTGGCGGGCGGCACCGAGGACGGCGGTCTTGTTGACTCCCTTGTCTGCGACGGTATCGTGGCCGGCATCGGCGCCATCATGGGCTTTGTCCCGCAGATGTTCCTGTTGTTCGTGATGCTCTCTTTCCTGGAGGACTGCGGCTACATGGCCCGCGTCGCCTTCATCATGGACCGCGTGTTCCGCCGCTTTGGCCTGTCCGGTAAGTCCTTTATCCCCATGCTCGTGACCTCGGGCTGCGGCGTTCCCGGAGTCATGGCTACCAAGACCATCGAGAACGAGAAGGACCGCCGCATGACGGTTATGACCACCACGTTCATCCCCTGTGGTGCCAAGCTGCCGATCATCGCCCTGCTCATGGGTTCCATCATCGGCGATTCTTCCACCACCGCCGCGTGGATCAGCCCGCTCTTCTACTTCCTGGGCGTCTTTGCCGTCATCGCTTCGGGCCTCATGCTCAAGAAGACCAAGCTCTTCGCCGGCCGCCCGACGCCGTTTGTTATGGAGCTCCCGGCTTATCACTTCCCGGCGATCCGCTCTTGGGCGCTGCACGTGTGGGAGCGCTGCTGGGCCTTTATCAAGAAGGCCGGCACGGTCATCTTTGCGTCCACCGTCGTGGTTTGGTTCCTGTCCAACTTTGGTAGCTACAACGGTTCCTTTGGCTACCTGCCCGCGATGGACGGCATCTCCGAGGAGTTCATGGACTACTCCGTGCTGGCCATGCTCGGTAATCTGATCTCCTGGATCTTCGCCCCGCTTGGCTTTAGCACCTGGCAGGCAACAGCGCTGTCCGTCTCGGGCCTTGTCGCCAAGGAGAACGTCGTCGCCACCGCCGGCTCGCTGCTGTCCGTTGCCGACGCGGGCGAGACCGACCCGAGCCTGTGGACCGCGTTTGCCGGCATGTTCCCCACCATGGGCGCTTGCGTCGCCTTTGGCGCGTTCAACCTGCTGTGCGCTCCGTGCTTTGCTGCCATGGGTGCCATCCGCAACCAGATGGATTCCGGCAAGTGGTTCGCGATTGCCATCGGTTACGAGTGCATCTTCGCTTGGGTGATCGGCCTGTTCATCAACCAGTTCTACAACCTGCTTGTCCTTGGGCAGTTTGGTATCTGGACGGTTGTGGCCATTGTGCTGCTGGTTGCGATGCTCTTCCAGATTTTCCGTCCCATGCCCAAGCATGCATGGACCGATGAGGACGAGACCAACACTGCTTCCGCCGCAGTTTCCGCTTAAGTCCGAATAAGGATTAACCCCTTTCCACGAGCCCGGGTGTCCCAGCGACACTCGGGCTTTTTGGTGGGGGAGATGTGGCGTTTCCGCAGATAAAACCGACCAAAATAAACCTGTCCCTTTTTGGTGGGTGGAGAATGGGGTAAAGTAAGTGATGGTTAACTAGAGGAGGCTTGCTATGGCACCTATCGATATTGTTGTACTGGCTGTTATCGGTATTGCGTTTGTCGCCGTGTGCGTGCGCATCTACCGCAAGGGCACCTGCGCCGACTGCGCTCAGGGTGGCGTTTGCACCGGGCATTGCTCCAACAAAAAGACCTGTGCCGCGCTGAAAGGCGTCGACAAAATCGCCGAAGACCTGGGCCGCGGTATCCATTAGCCGACCGGCGTTTGGGCATGTTTGACTGCGGACGCGGCGGTTGCTGCTACGATAAGTACGTTAGCAACTGCCGCCGAGCGGCTCAAACGAAAGGAACCCTGTATGGAGTCATCCGCCTACCCGATGCTCTTTAGCCCGATCAAGGTCGGTACGACCGAGGTCAAGAACCGCGTCTTTATGCCGCCGGTGTCCACGAACCTGGCCGATCATGGCTATGTGACCGACGACTTGGTCGATCATTACCGTGCCCGTGCCAAGGGCGGCGTTGGCCTGATCATCACCGAGGTCGTGACGGTCGAGCCTACCTATACCTATCTGCCGGGTGACATGTGCTGCTACGACGACACGTTCATCCCCGGCTGGGAAAAGCTCGCCGCAGCCGTCCACGAGTATGGCTGCAAGATCATGCCGCAGCTCTTCCACCCGGCCTACATGGCCTTTAACATTCCGGGCACGCCGCGCCTGATCGCTCCGTCCTTCGTGGGACCGTCCTATGCCCGCGAGGCACCGCGTCCTATCACGGTCGATGAGATTCACGAGCTCACGCATCAGTTTGGCGACGCTGCCGTGCGTATGCAGAAGGCTGGCGTCGATGGCGTCGAGGTCCACGCAGCGCACGCCCACGGCACGCTCGGCGGCTTTTTGACCCCGCTCTATAACAAGCGTACCGATGAGTACGGCGGCTCGCTCGACGCTCGTATGCGCTTCTTGCTCGAGGTCATCGCCGAGATTCGCGAGCGCTGCGGCAAGGACTTTATCATCGACGTCCGCATCTCGGGCGATGAGTACACCGATGGCGGCCTGACCCTCAACGACATGATCTACGTCTCGCGTCGCCTGGAGAAGGCCGGCGTCGACATGATTCATGTGTCGGGCGGCACCACCATCAAGCGCGGCTCTGCGATTCCCGCCGCCGGCACGCAGCAGGCCTCGCACGCCGCTTGCTCGCGTGAGATCAAGAAGCACGTGAACATTCCCGTCGCCACCGTCGGCCGCATTAACGAGGCATGGATTGCCGAGGAGCTGATCGAGGACGGCGCTGCCGACATCTGCATGATGGGTCGCGCCAATCTGTGCGATGCCGAGTTCTGCAACAAGGCCGCTGCCGGCAACGCCGACGACATCCGCCCCTGCATCGGCTGCCTGCGCTGCCTGAACGGCATTATGTTTGGCAAGCGCATCTCCTGCACCGTCAACCCCGATGTTGAGCGCGACGAGGCCGGCTACGAGCCTGCCGCCGAGGCCAAGAACGTACTGGTTGTGGGCGCTGGTCCTGCGGGCATGGAGGCAGCCTACATTGCCGCCAAGCGCGGCCATAACGTGGTGCTCGTGGACAAGCAGGATGAGCCGGGCGGCGAGATGCGCATCGCGGCCGTTCCGCCAGCAAAGCAGGAGCTCACCCGCGTGATCAAGTATCAGTACCGTCGTCTGGCCGAGGCGGGCGTGAAGTGCATATTTGGCACCGAGCTTACTGCCGAGGACATTAAGCGCGACTATGCCGGCTATGAGGTCGTCCTGGCTTATGGCGCCGAGCCCATCGCTCCGGCCTTCATGCAGGGCTTTAAGCAGGTTATGACGGCTGACGACCTGCTTGGTGGCAAGGCTTTCCCGGGCAAGAAGATCGTCATTGTGGGCGGCGGCACCGTTGGCTGCGAGACGGCAGATTACCTGGCCCCGCTGGTTAACGACCTGTCGCCGGCCAACCGCGATGTCACCGTCATCGAGATGACCAAGACGCTCGCCGCCAACGAGGGCGGTGCCGGTCGCGCGGTGCTCATCACGCGCATGCTCTCCAAGGGCGTTCACGTGCTGACCGAGGCCAAGGTGACCGAGATTACCGAGGACGCTATCAGCTAC
>DBEXKF010000319.1:0-1569 GCA_048175045.1 Collinsella sp. | reverse complement strand
CACGCATCTAGCTCTCCTTTCATACTGAAAGCCTGCGAAGAGATGCAGGTGAAAACTTCAACTTTGTGAACATTCCTTACAAAGCGAGGGTTGTCCAAGTGCGGCAGATCGGCCCTAAAGAGGAGCGCCGCGTACTTTGGTACGCAAGCGACGAATGAGCGCCGAGGTGCCGTGCTTGGGCAAGCCGCAGCCTAGAACTGATTCAAGAAACGCATATCGCCCGTCATGAGCGTTCTGAGGTCGGGCAGGTCGTAGCGCAGTGCCGCGACGCGCTCGGCGCCAATACCAAAGGCGAAGCCGGTGTACTTCTCGGGGTCGATGCCGCAGTTGATCAGGACGTTGGGGTCGACCATGCCGCAGCCCAGGATCTCGATCCAGCCGCTGTGCTTGCAGAAGTTGCAGCCCTTGCCGCCGCACACGTGGCAGCTCACGTCCACCTCGCAGGAAGGCTCGGTGAAGGGGAAGAAATGCGGGCGGTAGCGCGTCTTGCGGTCCTCGCCAAACATGCACTTAACAAAGTAGTCGAGCGTGCCCTTAAGATCGCCAAAGGTGATGCCCTCGTCGACGACCAGGCCCTCAATCTGGTTGAACTGCGGCAGGTGGCAGGCGTCGGCCGTATCGGGACGGTAGACGGTGCCCGGGCAGATCATGTAGATGGGCGGCTTCTGCGACTCCATGGTGTGGATCTGCACGCCCGAGGTCTGGGTGCGCAGCAGCACGTCGGACTCACCGTGAGCGTGAGCCTCAGGATGCGCGACGCTGCCGGGGTTGTTGTCGACCACATAGAACGTGTCGCGAGCCGAGCGGCTCGGGTGATCCATGGGCGCGTTGAGCGCGGTGAAGTTGTAGTAGGAGGTATCGACCATGGGGCCGGACTCGACGGTGTAGCCGATGCCGCAGAAGATGTCCTCGGCCTCCTCGATGATCTGCTTGATCAGGTGCTGGTGACCGATCTGCGGACGGATGCCCGGCAGCGTGATGTCGACGGCCTCGTGCTCGAGTGCGTGCTTGAGGGCGGCGGCCTTCATCTCGGTGGTGCGCTCGTCGAGCATGCCCTCGATCAGCTGGCGCATCTCGTTGGCGCGCTTGCCCATCACGGGACGATCCTCGGGGGCGAGCTTGCCCATCATGCGCATCAGGCCGGTGATGCGACCCTTGCGACCGAGCAGCTCAACGCGCGCAGCCTCGAGCTTGGCGGCGTCGTCGGCGCCTGCAACGAGCTCCTTGGCCTCTTCCTCGAGTTTGACCAGATCATCAATCAGACTCATGTCTTCCCTTTCGTCTCTCGCGCATTCGCTTGCCGGGGCGACCGATGCCGCCTAGCATTGCGAAAACGCGGCCCGGTTCGGTAACAAAAAACCGCCCTCGGGCATGTACATTGCCCAAGGACGGTTGAATTCCGCGGTACCACCTTGTTTGACCCGGCGGATGTCTGGCCCGCCGCGCCCACTCTTTGCCCCTTGTCGCGAGGCTCACGGCTTCCCTACTGGGGACATCGCCGCCGCTGGCCGCGCGCCCGTTGAGGTCGCTGCTCGGGAGTGAACGCTTGGCCCTTGCCACCGCAGGAAG
>DBEXKF010000318.1:0-5869 GCA_048175045.1 Collinsella sp. | reverse complement strand
TACAGATCGAGACATTTCTTCAGCTCCAACCTTTTGTCTCAATCTGTAACAGGAAGACCCGTTTTGAGTCGTTAGATGTTACAGATTGAGACAAAAGGTCGGCCGGACTCACGACAGACTGGATCGGCTAACAGCAGCCGTGATCCCTTGGGGACGGAGGAAAAGGGTCCCGGCCGGAATATCCGACCGGGACCCTTGGACAGAGCTATATGTTGCTGCAAGCCGTATGTCTGCGAGCTACTCCTCAACGAGCTCAAACTGATCGGGACCGACGCCGCACACCGGGCACACGTAGTCCTCGGGCAGCTCGGGCGTATCGACCTCAACTTCGTAACCGCAAACGACGCACACGAACTTATACGTCTTCTTCTCCTCAGCCATGATGTTCTCCTCTCGAACGCGACTGGTGATGTACTTCGCTTATTAGTATACTTTCTCAATAGAATAATGCAAGTGTTTTTACAACAATTCTAGCCTTGATAGGACGAAGCCTTCGGAGGCGTCTTGCCCTTCAGAACCTTGTGATAGTAGTCGTACGTCAACGGAGCCTCGTCGCTCAGGCGCTCGGCATCCTCGACCTCGCCGATAAACAGCAGATGCGTGCCCACATCCACAGTGTCGATCAAACGGCAGCTAAACAGGGCCGCCGCGTGCTCGGGCACATAGGGCATGCCCAGAGCCGTCTCGCGGGTCTCGTACTTGGCAAACTTGTCATAATCGCTGCTGATACGGAACCCAAAGTTACCGATGTAGAGCATATTGGCGGTCTGGTCGATCACGGTCAGCGCGAACGCTTTGGCCGAGGCGATGACGCCCGAAGTGACATTGTCCTTGTTCACGGCAACCGAAATGCGCGGCGGCATGGACGTCACCTGCACCGCAGTGTTGATGACGCAGCCGGCGCGCAGCCCGTCTGCCGCAGCGCTCACCACGTACAGACCGCTCGGCATGGTAAAGAACGCAGTTTTGTCCATAACGATCACTCCCCTAGCTCGGGTTGGAACCTCATGAATGTATGTACCCACAAAAAAGGCGACGCCCATAACGGACGCCGCCTTTGAGACATATGTGTCAGAACAGTAAGAAAGATGAGACGCCCGCAGTTGCGGTGAAATAGGGACTGAATAGCCCCCCAAACAGGCAAAACAGTCCGTATTCCACCGCAACTTATACAGAGTGCCTAGCGGTTGCGTTCCTTAAGGGCGCGGTCGATCTCGCGTTGGACATCACGCTTGGCCATGTCCTCGCGCTTGTCGTAGAGCTTCTTGCCGCGACCCAGACCCAGCAGCAGCTTTACGCGGCCGTCGGTATTAAAGTAGAGCTCCAACGGAACCAGCGCATAACCACGGTTGCGAAGTTTGCCGTCAAGAAAGTCGATCTCCTTGCGGTGCAGCAGCAGACGACGCCGACGGTCGGGATCGCGATTCCACACGCCACCATGGCTATAGGGGTGGATATGCAGGCCGACGAGCCAGCACTCCCCGCCGCGGATCAGCGCGAAGGTATCGGTGATCTGGCAGGCGCGCTCGCGAATCGACTTGACCTCGGTGCCGCTCAGTTCAATGCCGCACTCAAATGTCTCATCGATAAAGTACTCGTGATGCGCCGAGCGATTCTTGGAAATGAGCTTGCGCTCGCGCTTACTGGGCATCGCCGGCCTCCTTGGCGCCATCGGCGTTTGAGCCCGCAGCCTCGCGCTTTGCCTTGCGCTCGGCATTGAGCTCAGCATCGCTCTCGCGCACCAGTTTGATAATCGCCGCGCAGGCCTCCTCGCCCACCAAGTCGCGAGCACGCACCGTCAGGCGCGTCGCCTCCTGCTTGTCGCCGTCGCTTGCGGCATCGGTCGCGCACATAATCAGGCAGATGGCAATCTCGGCCGAAGGCGAGGTCGGAACGCCTTGCAGGGCCAGTTCACCCATCACGTGCTCGTCGCTCTCATCGGCGGCATCCGGATAGGTGGTATGGATCTTGTTGAGCAGGCGCGTCGTATGCGCATCGTTGGGCGCCAGGCGCAGCGCCAGACGCGCGCAGCCCACGGCAGCCGAAACGTTCTCGGTCTCGGGCTCCAAGAAGTACTGACCTAGATTGGCGTAAGCACGGGCGGCGCACTTGCCATCACTTGCACGCTCCAGCACCGAGAACGAGAGCGATGCCCATTCCTGCTTGTCCTCGAGTGCGCGGAACAGCTCGGCCAAATCCAAGCGATAGTTGCAGTTCATGGGGTCCCAACGCACAGCCTGCATCAGGGCATTACGAGCGCTCACATAATCCTGCTGGCGAATGTAGGCAAACGCCATGTCAGAGTACAGGCGGTCAAACGGCACCTCGACCTGCACGAGCTCGCGCGGATCCTTCTCCACGCGGCGATAGGCCAAGCGCTCAAACTTGCTATCGAAGCTAAAGTATTGGCGCTTCTCCTCCGTCTTGCACTCAGCGTCGATATACTCCTCGGCGAGCTCCACCAGACGCTCCAGCAGCGGCGTCGCCGTAGCCAGGTCGCCCTGCGCCAGATAGTTCTCGGCATACGTGATGTCTTGCAAGCTGATGGGCAGATCCATGGCTACTCCTCGATCTGAGCGAAACACGGCAGGCGCCGTATATACGGTCAATACACAAAACCCGGGTCTCTTACGAGGCCCGGGCGTTCAATTTTGGTAGCCCGTACCAGATTCGAACTGGTGATCTCCGCCTTGAGAGGGCGGCGTCCTAAACCGCTAGACGAACGGGCCATATGTAGCAAATGCAATGGCTGGGATGGAGGGAGTCGAACCCCCATTGACGGAACCAGAATCCGCTGTCCTGCCATTAGACGACATCCCAATGACTGCATCGCTGCGCTCGGCTGTGCCTTTGCGCAAGAAAGAAATATACGGGAAGTCTCGCCATGACGCAAGCCCCAATTTTGACTTTTTTGAAATTCAGTCAAATTGGCCTAATTTAGTCCAACCCGTGAAGGACCTGTGAAGCCGACCGCTGTACACGAAGGGCAAAACACCGCGAGCGGTAGCCGTCAACCGTTGGCAGATTCTACCGCGAAAACGATAGCACCAGGCAACACAATCGAAGTATCAATGATCGCGTAGATATCGAGGTACCATGGACGAAGAGCTTGATTACCTATGGGAGACCCTGGGCCTCGAGATCACTGCCGACCTTTGGCCCGAACGGGACAAAATCCATCCCACACTGCGCCCCGCCATTACTGTGGTGCAGGCAAAATACCGCCGTGCATCCTTTTTGATCATGCGGATGTCATGGCACGCGGGACTCCCCGACCTTAAGCGAATCCAGGCAAGCCTCGTCGAGTTGTCCGGTATGCCGACCGTCATATCCGAGGCGCACCTGGAGCAGCGCCAGCGCGAGCGACTGCAACAGCAGCGGATTCCCTTTATCTGCCCCGGCGTTCAGGCATATCTGCCCTTTATGGACGAGGAGTACTGGAGCGGCAAGCCCAACAAACACGTAAAGGTCTACGATCCGCACGAATGGGCACAGCTGGCGGACTGACTGGGGCAGGCCCGCCGGCGGAAAGTGCGTCCCAGATTTCAAGCTCAAACTGGTCCCCACTTTCCCGTCGAGCCCTCAACCGGAAACCGTGTCCCACAATCGAAGCTCAGAATGGGACGTGCTTTCCGCAACCGGCCACTTTGGGAAAGCGCATCCCATTCTGGAAGCGAATTCCGGGTCGCACTTTCCGCAGCCGCTACAGCAACGCCTCGGCCCAAGCCGCTTCCCTAAAGCCGGGAATCGCAAAGTCGTCGCCCACCAGCAGCGGACGCTTGACCAGCATGCCGTCGGTCGCCAGCAGCTCGTAGCACTCCCGATCCGTCATGCCCGCATCCAGACGCGCCTTCAGGCCCAGCTCTCGATATTTCATGCCCGACGAATTAAAGAAGCGCCGCACCGGCAGCCCCGAACGAGCAATCCAGGTCGCAAGCTCATCAGCCGTGGGATTGTCCAAAACGATATCGCGATCGATATACTCTACCCCATGTTCGTCCAGCCATGCCTTGGCCTTCTTACAGGTCGAGCACTTGGGATATTCAACAAACAATACCGCCATGGGATTTCCTTTCTTAGAGAAAACAGGTGTCTGGAAAACTGCACATCGACGACCGCTCGCGATTGCAGCCGTTATTGTAGTCAATGTCGAAGCATAGGCAGTCGCGATGTCTCGTCTTAAGGCTAGCGCCTCGCATGGGCGCCGATCGGCCGAGTCGCATGGCGCACCAACGCCGCCGTCAGCAATACCAACAGCATGGCGATGATATAGCCCGCAGCATCGAATCCTAAATCGATAACGTCGAAATGCCTGCCGGGAACAAAGATCTTATGTACCTGATCGCCAACGGAGCAGGCGGCGCAAAAGAGCAATACGGGCACGCAACGGGAGCATACGCTCCACGGACGCCTGGAAAAGCAAGCCACGACCACCGAGGCGAACAATCCGACGAAGAAAAACTCTACGGTATGGGCAACGCGACGGACGTTCGTGCCCACCCACATGCGAATGGAAGCAAGTCGGCCAGACCGGACATTCGAGGCAGCCGAATCGGTGCCCCCGGTCATTCCGTTCTCCGCCTGAGCTTCACCCGTGGCATCGACAGCCTGAACGCCCGTAGCCTGACCCTCCACCACACGCGCGGTGGACTCGCTCAGCAACGACGTCTCCACCGCATTTTGCTCCGTCAGCACCCAGATGCCCGCCAGCGTTGCAGCGAACAGAACGATCGCGGTCCATCCGATTATTTGTTTTACGCGCGCCAAGGGTCAACCTCCTTTTTTGAATATCAGCGAGTGTAGCCCCAAATGGCATCGTCACCGTATCAAAATTTGAATCGCAACAGGAAGCGACAAAGCGACGCAAAACCCTACCCCGCCTCGCGCATCCAGCGATCGAACGTCCCCACGCACACGCCCAGGCACTTTGCTGCCTGGCTGCGGGTAATATCGCCCGCCTCATAGCTATCGCGCACCAGCTCAAACTGAGGAGGGCATGGCTTGCGAGGTCGACCGAAACGGACCCCTCGCGCCCGCGCCGCTGCAATCCCCTCCGCCTGGCGCCGATGGATATTCTCGCGCTCCACCTGCGCCACGTAGCTCAGCAGCTGCAGCACAATATCAGCAATCAGGGTGTTAGTCACATCCGGCGCGCCGCTGGCCCTGGCGCGCGTGTCAAGCAATGGCATATCCAACACCACAATGGCAACCCCGAGCACCTTGGTAATGCGTCGCCATTCCTCAAGAATCTCGGAGTAATTACGGCCAAGTCGGTCGATAGAAAGCACCACCAGCACGTCCCCGTCTCCCAGGACGTGCAGCAGCTCGCGATAACGCGGTCGATCGAAGTCCTTGCCGCTCGCATGGTCGGCATAAATATTCGCCGAGCCCACGCCATAGGCGCCCAGCGCATCCAGCTGCCGATTAAGATTCTGATCGCGCGAACTCACCCGCGCATAACCGTACACCGTCGCCATCTCATCCCCGCTTTCTTGTAAACCTGCCAAAAGGGACAGGTTTATTTTGGTAGGTTTTACCTCTCAAATAGCAGGTAAGCGGGCGGCCGAGCAGACGGCAAGGTAGCCACGATTCAAATGCGAAGGGCGGTCCCGACAGGCCGCCCTCCGCTCCCCCACCATGAGTCGGGATTTGGCTAATGGATAAGCTTAAAGTCCAAGTGCCCACGCGTGGTATTGACGCGCGAGACCTCGATAATCACGCGCTGCCCCAGCTCGTAACGGGTGCCCGTGTCGGCACCTGTGAGCGTGAGCGCGTCCTCGTCGAACTCGAACCACTCGTTGCCCAGACTCTTGATCGAAACCAAGCCTTCGACCTGCGTTAGGTCCAAGCGCACAAAAAGGCCCATGCT
>DBEXKF010000317.1:0-6056 GCA_048175045.1 Collinsella sp. | reverse complement strand
GTTTACCGCAATTATAAGTCACTAGTCTGGGGCAGAATTAAACGGTTCACCCCTGGTGAGATATAGCTATCTTCACCCGAGACCATTACTATTCCGCCAGTATCGATAAAAAGCTGATGTTCCTCGGCATTAAGGCCCACCGATTCAAAGCTAACGCGTACACCCGTAGCCATCAAGAAGGCTCGAAACTTCTGGCAGCTCGTCAATCGATACATCAATTCTTGAAGGCATGTATTCCACCAATTTTTAATGAAACAACGGCGGTAATCGCTATCGCGATTGCGCCAATAATACCGAGCGCCATCTGAATGGGATATAACCCCAACACATGTCCAAATACGGAGAAAAACAATGCGGACAAGAGGGCCCTTACCAGAGACGCGGCGGAAAGGATCGTCGCACGGAGATCGTCCGCTATCCCGTCTTGGATTAAGTTTTCCGAAGTGATGTACACCACTTCTGGGAGGAAACAAAGCACCATGCTAAGGCCAAACAAACACAAAGGATTTGAAGCGAACCACGGAAGAATCAAGAAAAGGCCCGCCTCGATTAGCATCGAGCCAAGCATGGTATTTCTTTTCCCGAAACGCGATGAGAAGAAATCTGCTGCAATGTAGGCCGTCGCATTTACTGCATAGGATGCACCGAAAAAGATTCCTATTATGGAGACGGGAGCATGAAACGCGTCGAATACCAACTGATTAAAGTTGTAATAACTCCCATAGAATCCGTCGAGCATGCTTGTGCCGATGAGGAGAAGCAATATCGCAAATGCGGATTCTCCAACGCGCCAGGTTTCGCTCCTGAACATCTTGGCTGCGTCAAACCTCCCCTTTTCTGATCTTTCAGAACGGGTCGTTTCCGTCCTCTCAATGGGATACAGGAGGAAAAGCTGCAGGAGATAGAAAACGAAGACACATATGTAGAGGGCACTCCAAGACACTTGGGCAATGAAAGACCCGAGTACAATTGCTATTCCCGTAGCGATTGATTGCGCGGCGAGCAGCCGAGCGTTGATGGTGAGGAAGCGCTCTCCTTGACCGGCATTTCGAACAATTTCATATAAAAGTGCTTGTTCGGATCCCGATTGAAGGGAGTAGGCGAGCGCCTCAACAAGGGAAAGCACAACAAGAAAGGGACCTGAGAGCAACAGCATGCCGGCCGTATGGAAGAAAAGCAGCAGCACGCCCACTTGAATCGAGAACTTCTTTCCAAAGAAATCGCCTACCAGCCCTGTTGGTAGCTCGAGGACGACCGTTGCAATGTTGAACAGGGCTTGATAAAGCGTGATTTCCGTGACAGACATTCCTTTCTCCGCAAGGAAAAGTAGAAACACTCCCCGATTTAAAACAAATCCCGTGAGAACGAAAAAGGCGGAATAGACGTGCAGTTGCGTAGTGGCTTGCTTGTTCATTTGATACTTCCGATGACAATTTTGGCCTAGCGGGCGGCGGAATCAACCGAAGATGAGGCGCGTTGGCGCCGGGCGTCCAGATGCGTCATGCTGAAAATAGATGAAGCGTATGATTGACAAAACCATAGAGCCCGTCACAAATTGACTACTCCCAATGCTGGTCGTGGAGGGCGGCACCGAGAAAGTCGGCATCGAAAGGCACAGCTTCGGCAAAAGCGTAGTCGCCGTCGCTGGCGATGAGCAGGTAGTTCTCCTCGCCGCCGAACTCCGCATCACCGCATGGGACCACCCAGGCGTGGGAGAATACCTCGAGTGCCGTGGCAGCGCAGTCGCGCAGGAACGTCACGTCGCTCCCCTCGTTTGCGCTCACGATATTGGCAACGTAGATACCCCCGGGGTTCAGGCTGCCTCGCACCAAACGCAACGCCTCAACCGTCGCCAGCTCACGTACGGGTTCGGCACCGCCAAAGCAATCGCTCGCGACCACGTCGTAGCGACGATGGCCCACGCTCGTCACACCCAAATACGAGCGAGCCTCAGCGGTTATCACCCGCAGGCGATCGCCCGCCGCGCGCTCCAGCTCGTCTAGGTAGAACCAGCGGCGCGCCAGGCGCGTAACCTCGGCATCGTACTCAATGACGTCCATGCGCAAGCTCTCGTGCGACATCAGCGCGAACTTGGGATAGGCAAACCCACCGCCACCCAGCATAAGCATACGGTCGATGCCGTGACCATAAGCGTCGCGCATCGCATCCTCGGACTCAAACACGTCGTCAAACGCACGATAGTACGCAAAGACGGGCTCTGCCCAACGCTCGCCAACGTAGCTCGCACTTTGGTAGACGCCGCCTTGCACCAACACGCGAATCTCATCGCCGCCCTCATCGTGCACGCGTTTCACACGCGCCAACCCATTGCGGGTTCGCGCAACCTGCAGACAGGCAGCACGAACAGCGACGGCGGCCGCACCAAGCGCCGCGGCTCCCAGAGCAACGCCGGCAACGACGCCGGCAGAAACACTCGGCTTGTTCATCTAGAGCTCCTTTTGCAGATAAAGGCCATGGTCATAAAATCCAAGATGGCGATAGTACTCGCGCGTACCGATCGCGCTAATCACGTTGATGCGCGCATAACCCGCATCCCGGGCAATCTCGCACGCACGCTCAACGAGCAAACGCCCCAACCCGTGATGCTGCGCCGCCTGGCCTTGATCCCCCACGCGCGCCGCCATGCCATACACGTGCACCTCGCGAATCATCGCCTCGTCCGGCGTCGTCGGCAACTCATCCGCATGCGCGGCAACAAAAGCACGATCGGGCAGAGACAGACGCAAAAAGCCCGCGATTTTGCCCTGCGGCGTCATCCACTGCAAAAAACGCTCGCGCGTCACCGGCGTCTCGTACGTCACTTCCTCGTCAAGGGTCAACTCATCCAGGTCGGCACCCGCCGTGCTGATCTCGCGATAGCGAATCTCACGCACCGTCGCACCGTCGCCCCGAGCAGCCAGGCGGTTCTCAACGAGCTGACGCAGGTTAGGTTTCTTGTTGCCCACCATAATGTCGTCAGAACTAAAGTCGCGGATCATGCGACTGATGCGGCAGAACGCCGGCGTCACCACGATGTCATCGGCCAACACATCGAGCAGCTCTTCCTCGGTATAGGGGCGCCACTCGCCGCGCTCGTAACAGCCCACCAGACGCGAACCCTCGATGAGCGCGCACGGGTAGATCTTGACTTCGTCGGGCATAAAGGCCCCCTCGGTCATAAAGCACTCGTAGTCGCGCTTGTCCCCCTCGGGCGTGGCACCCAGCAAGTTGAGCATAAAATGCGCGTGGATCTTAAAGCCAAACAGGCGCGCAAGCGAAAACGCCCGCTCAATCTGTGCCACCGAAATGCGACGCTCGTTGATATCGAGCAGGTGCTGGTCGAGGCTCTGGATACCCATCTGAATCTTGGTGCAGCCCAGGCGGCGAATGAGCGCGAGGGTCTGCGGTGTTACGGCATCGGGGCGCGTCTCGATAACGAGCCCCACCACGCGATGCTTCGCCGTCTCGTTGATGCGCTGCTGACGCTCGAGCTCCTCCATCGTTGCCGTTTGCCACTCGGCAACCTCGCCCCACGGCGTACCGGGGCCGTACAGACGACGCACCGCGCGGTTATAGCCACCCACGGCAGCATCCACACGCCCCTGCTCGTCGGCAACACCGCTCGCAAGCTCGGCCTCGTCGGTCGCAATACCGGCAGCCCGATAGCGCTCGCGGCGCTCCGCCACCACCGGCGGCAGCGCATCGGCGGGAGCGTCATCGAGCAGGCGCCCCGCCTCGGCACGGCTGATGCCCGGACGCGCCAACATGGGGTTTGCCGCCACGCCGGCGACGGCATCGTCATTGAGCGCACGGAAAAGCTCCGACATAAACCACGTTTGATACCCTTGCGGATAGTCGCTCCAGGTACCGCCGAGCACAATGAGCTCGATCTTATCGGTCGCATGCCCCATTTGCGAAAGCGCCGTCAAACGGGCACTCACCTGCAGATACGGGTCGAAGCAGTTTTGCTCCGCACGGGCGCACGCCGGCTCGGCATGCAGATAGCTTTTAGGCATGCGCAGATCGTTGGGGCAAAACAGGCAATCGCCCGAGCACGGCCACGGCTTGGTGATAACGGTAATGGTCGCCACGCCCGAAGCCGTGCGACGAGGCTTCATGCGAAGCACCTGCAGCAGCTGACGCTCCAGCTCGGGATTGACATTCCATGCCGCCCAACGCGCCGGTTCCTCACGCTTCACCCGCTGGTAAAACGGCAGCAGGCGACGCTTGGCCAAATCGCGCTTATCAGCGCCCTCGCGGCGCGCCTCGGCATGTATCAGTTTGACGAGCGCTTTGTCGTCCACGGTCTCACCGCGACGCAGAGCGTCGAGTATGTTCAAGATAATCTGTTCCATGTCCCCATTGTAAAGGCAAAGGCGCCGAAGCCGACCGCGGCCCCGACGCCTTCATCAAACAGCGCATCTAAGCATCTATGTTTGCGGACTTAGCCCGCCGTCGTCACTCCGGATCAAACGACATGTCGCCCGAACCGACCTTAAAACGATACGTGGCAGACTTATCACCGTTGTCGAATTCATGATTCAATATGGTCTCGCCGTCGTAGCCAAGCGGAAGGAAATCGCTCTCGAAGTCACCGCTGCCCACAGTTAGGCTCGCCTTAAAGCCCGTCGAGTTCGGAACCGTTATCTCCACGTCGCCCGAGCCCACACTCACGTCCATCGACTTCGCGGGGGCCTGATAGAGCTCGAACGTCACATCGCCCGAACCGACCTCGGCATTCAGGGTATCGGTCACGGTGCCAGTAAACTCAACATCTCCCGAGTCCAAAGTCAGGTTGAGGTCATGGCACGCAATGCCCGCGACCGTCAGATCACCCGATCCCACCTTGGCCGTAATGCCGACCAGGTTATCGGCAACTTCGCGCGGCAGTTCGACGGTAACCGTGCGGTCAATGGCGCGCTCGTCATCGCAATCGAACTGGCGAATCTTGAGCGTAGAGCCCTTGATTTCGGCCAGGTTCTGGGTTGCCGCATCGAAGGCAACGGTCCCCGTTGCCACGCGACCGCTTTCAATTACGCGCACCGGCCCGCCGGAGACGTGTTTGACCTCGACCGTGCCCGACGTCACATCCAGGTCAAGCGATGTGAACGCGTCGGCATCAAACGTTTCGCTCGAAAGTTGCTGAGGCCGAGCGGAATAGCTGCCGTCGTCCAAGAGATTGCCCTCGTCAACCGCATCGTCCATACCAGACAAGCCGGATACGACATCGTCGAGATCCCACGGGCCATCAAAATGAATCAAAGTCCGCGAAATGCCAAAAACAAGCCCGATGATGAGCACAAACGCTCCGATGCCAACGCCCAGACGCAGCTTGGATTCATGCGAAAGCTTCATCATTCGTCACCCTCTTTGGCACACGGCTCAGCGATGGCTGCGGTAGCCACGTCAGCATCAGGTTCCGCAGAAGTATCCTTCCCCTGGGCCTTGACCGCGACCGGCGCCGGACCAACCTGGATATCCCCGCGCGCCCAATCGCCATCGAGCGCACGCGCCACCCAGTGATAGATGGGAATCGTAAAGAAGATCAGTGCGGGAAAAGGGCTGACACCAACCAGGAACATCAGCAAAAAGAACAGCAGCCAGCACACGGCCCAATACGGGAACGACTGGAACGGGCCCTTCACCGGAGTCGAGCCAACCGCACCGCCACTCGTCGCCTGCGCCGTAGCGGCATTGGCGGCCTGTGCACTCCAGCTTGCCGCTTGCGCCGCCTTGGCGGCGGCATCGCTCGCCTGCGTTGCCGCCTCGGTGGCACGTGCCGCCGCCTCATGGGTGCGTGCGCGCTCTGCCGCATCGGCCTCGCGTTGGCGAGCGCGGTCCTCGTTCTCAAACTCGATATCGTCCTCAATCTCGTCGCTCGGATTGAGCAACTCGTCCAAGCTCACGCCATAGAGTTTGGCGAGCGAGATCAGGTTCTCGGTATCGGGTGAGCTCTCCGCGCGCTCCCATTTACTGACCGCCTGGCGCGACAGCCCCAGCTTTCGCGCCAGCCCTTCTTGGCTAAAGCCTTTGCTGCGGCGAAGGTCGGCGAGCCG
>DBEXKF010000316.1:0-2680 GCA_048175045.1 Collinsella sp. | reverse complement strand
CCTGCGCCACGGGGTACATGAGGATCGTCTGCGCATGTCCCTGCTTGGTCTCGAGCAGTAGCATGGGCTGCGGCGTGTCGTCCCTAAAACCGACGACGGTGCAGACTCCCTGACCCGGATGAATGACGTGTTGACCGATTGAGAACATGCTACCTCCAACTTATACGAATTTACGTATGTCTAGAATAACACGCTGACGTGCGCAAACCCTTACTTTATGCAGGAAAAGCACACAACTCTGATAGGTAAGAGTATTCGATAACAGACGCAGCTCATTCACACCTTTATACATTTTCAACGCCTGCATAATCTGCAGGCAGACCGGCATCTTTGAGTGACTCCATACAAGCTGTAGTCATTTTTGTGCATATGCAATATCTATTAGCTTTACCCTGCGACAGTGCCCGTCGCTTGTGATAGAGTGCTACAAACTCTGGCTTTTGCCCTACGAGTGACCAAGAGCTCGGGGGCTTTAACACAAGGAGGATCTATGCCCGAGAAGATTGAAGAGCTGGTACGCGCTGCGCTTGCTGCGGCCCAGGAGGCCGGCGACCTTTCCGCATTTGAACTTGACGATTGCGCTATCGAGCGACCGGCTGACACTTCTCATGGCGAGTGGACCTCTACCATGGCCCTGAAGTCCGCCAAGCTGGCCCACTGCGCCCCGCGCAAGATCGCCGAGGCCATCGTTGCCCATATGCCCGAGGACCCCGCGATCGAGAAGGTTGAGATCGCAGGCCCCGGCTTCATCAACTTCTACCTCTCCGTTGCCGTCAAGAATGCCATCTTTGGCGAGGCTCGCGAGAAGGGTATGGACTTCGCTAAGTCCAACGTCGGTGGTGGCCTGAAGACCCAGGTCGAGTTCGTCTCCGCCAACCCCGTCGGCCCCATGCACATCGGCCACGGCCGCTGGGCCGCGCTGGGCGACTCGCTCTGCCGTGTTATGGACCACGCCGGTTACGACATCCAGCGTGAGTTCTACATCAACGACCACGGCTCTCAGATGAACACCTTCGGCAACTCCATCAGCACGCGCTATATGCAGCTTGCCGACATCATCGCCAAGCAGGGCGTGGATATCGACGAGGCTCACAAGCTGCTGATCGCCGACCGCGACGCCTTTGTTGCCGACGAGAACGACGAGCATCCCGAGACCCATCCGTACCAGGACAACTTTGCCGAGACCCTGGGCAAGGACTCCTACGGCGGCGACTACATCATCGACGAGGCTGCCGAGTTCTGGCGCACCGACGGCGACAAGTGGGTCAACGCCGATCCTCAGGAGCGCATGGAGAGCTTCCGCGAGCGCGGCTATGTGAAGATGGTCGACAACATGCGTGACCTCTGCCACGCCGTCAATTGCGACTTCGATCGTTGGTTCTCCGAGCGCTCGCTGTATGTGAAGGACACCGAGGGCGAGACCGCCGGCACCTCCGCCGTCGACCGCGCCTTTGAGAAGCTCGACAAGATGGGTTACCTCTACACCAAGGACGGCGCCCTGTGGTTCCGCTCCACCGACCTGGGCGATGACAAGGACCGCGTCCTGATCAAGTCCGACGGCGAGTACACCTACTTCGCCTCCGACGTTGCCTATCACTGGGATAAGTTCCAGCGCGTCGACCACGTCATCGACATCTGGGGCGCCGACCACCACGGCTACATCGAGCGCGTCCGCTGCGTCTGCGACGCTCTGGGTTACCCCGGCAAGTTTGAGGTTCTGCTGGGCCAGCTCGTCAACCTGCTGCGTAACGGCAAGCCCGTCCGTATGTCCAAGCGCAAGGGCACCATGGTGACCCTGCAGGAACTCGTCGACGAGGTCGGCTCCGATGCCGCTCGCTACACGCTCATCTCCAAGAGCTCCAACCAGATGGTCGACTTCGATATCGAGGCCGTCAAGAAGCGCGACAACTCCAACCCGGTGTACTACGTGCAGTACGCTCACGCCCGCGTGTGCTCCATTCTGCGCCGTGCCGCCGACGTTACGCCCGAGCAGGCTGACGAGATGGGCATGAAGGCCGTCGCTGCCAAGGCCATCGGTGAGAACGTCGATTACTCGCTGCTGACCGACCCGACCGAGCTCGCCCTTTCGCGCAAGCTCAACGAGCTCACCGACCTCATCGCCAGCTGCGCTCGCGACCGCGCCCCGTTCCGTCTGACGCACTTTGCCGAGGAACTCGCCGGCGACTTCCACAGCTTCTACGCTGCCTGTCAGGTGCTGCCGAGCGAGGGCCGTCCCGTCGACCCCGAGCTTTCGCGTGCCCGTCTGGCCGCTTGCGATGCCGTCCGTGTGACGCTCGCCCTGGTGCTCACCCTCGTTGGCGTTTCCGCGCCCGAGCAGATGTAAGCTACGGGTCATTTGACCGTACAGACTTGGTTTAACTAAGCCTTGAAAGCCCGATCTCCCACGGAGGTCGGGCTTTTTGCAAACGCCGACGTATTGACGAATTTGGAACTGCTGGAAATACGAAACTATGCCGGTTTACTACGATGAAATGAGAAATTCCAACTACGCCGGCTTTTCGCAAAAAAGTACAAGGCATCTACCTGCACTGATAATTGTTCTCGGGGGAAGCGGGCACTGCGGGGCGCGGCAACGGCGCGCGATTTCCGCGTCGCAGCGCTACCCTGATGCTGAATGCCGGGACGATGACCCACTGACCTGCTGACGCCTCTTCGGCCG
>DBEXKF010000315.1:0-6159 GCA_048175045.1 Collinsella sp. | reverse complement strand
CGTCTACCTTGTTGAGCAGCTGTGCGCCGGCGTGCTGAAAGATGCCCGGGTACTTGATGGGCTTGTCGTCGCCCTCGGGCACCGAGAGAATCATGATGGACAGGTTCTCGCCCAAGTCAAAGTCGACCGGGCAGACCAGGTTGCCCACATTTTCGATAAAGATGACATCGATGTTCTCCAGACCAACGGCCTGGTCGAACGCGTCAACCGCCTCCATGATCATGTTGCCCTCGAGGTGACACAGGCCGCCCGTGTTGATCTGGATGGCGGGCATGCCGGCTTCCTTCATGGTGATGGCATCGACATCCGAGGCGATATCGCCCTCGATGACGGCACAGCGCAGGCCGGCCTTGTCGCGCAGGCGCTCGTTGGTGCCCAGAATCGTGGTGGTCTTGCCCGAACCGGGGCTCGACAAGACGTTGATCACATAGGTGTTTGTCTCTTTAAATCGCTGTCGCAGCTGATCTGCCAGGCGCTCGTTGCGCGACAGAATCGGCGACGCGATATCAATCGTTTTCTCAGCCATACTCGGCACTCCTTACTTTGGCCCCTTTATACCCCATCACCAGATGGCTAGCGGGCTAATCGTCGGGGGTTTCGATTTCGATACTTGCGATGTCGAGCTCGCGGCCGTGCAGCAGACGCACGTTGGCGCCGCCACATTGGGGACAGCGGCAATGGAAGCGGTCGTGCTCAAAGACCTCCCCGCAGTCCAGACACTCGCTTTGTGGATGGACTTCCTCCACGGCAAGCTCGCAGCCTCGCGTGAGCGAGTCCTCATCGCGAAATGTCTCCCACGCAAAGTCGAGCGCCTCGCGCACAACTTCGGTCATATCCCCGATACGCAGCGTTACCAAAACGGCGCGCGAGACCCCCGCCCCACGCGCCGCGCGAATCACTGTATCGAGTATGCCGTTGACAATGCCAACCTCGTGCATACCGATTTACTCCTCGTCGTCCTCATCGTCCGAGAACAGGTCCAGACGGCTCACAAACAAGCCCTCCTTGCCCTCGCGCGCGGTAATGACCACGCGGGCAATGGCGAGCGAAATCTCGTAGAGCGAGAGCAGGGCGCCATACATGAGGCCCAGCGTAACGGGCGAGCCGTCGGGCGTAATCACAGCCGAGCCCACGAGCAGGCCTACGTACACGTAGCGCCAGGCACTGCGGAAGGCCGCGTAGGAAACGATGTGGAAGACGGACAGGTAGAAGATGATGAGCGGCAGCTCAAACGCCACACCAAAGCCGATCATAAAGAGCAGCTCCATGTTGACGTAGTTCTCCAGATCGGGCAGCGCCGTAGCGACGGCCGAGGTCTCGCCGATGAGCCACTCAAAGCCCGCAGGGATGATGATGAAGTAGCAGAAGATGGCACCCAGGAAGAACAGCACCGTCGAGGCGAGCACCGTGGGCACGACCCACTTGCGCTCGTTGGGACGCAGTGCCGGCAGGAAAAATGCCAGAACCTGCCAGATGATCATGGGCGTGCACATGACCACGGCCATCTTGATGGCCAGCGAGAAGCGCAGACCAAAGCCACCGAGCGTGGTGGTGATGTAGAACTTGCCGTCCGGTACAAAGGAGCGGATAGGGTCTTCCAAGATGTCGAGCACCACGGGCGTGGCGAAATACAGCACGATGGCGGCGGCAAACACCGACACGACCACGATGGTCAGGCGGCGACGGAGCTCTCCCAAGTGATCGAAGAGCGGCATGCGCGCAGGTCCGATAGGCATTACTCATCGCCTCCCTTCGGGGCAGCGGCGTCGTCCTCGGCCTCGAGCTCGCGAGCGAGCTGGTCGACGACGGCCTTGCGCTTGCGGGGACGACGGGCGTAGAGGTCGGCCGTCGTGGGCTCTGCCGGCTCGGGCTCGGACTCCGGCTCTGCAGCAGGCCCAGGCTCGACGACAGGCTCGGCGGCAGCGGCAGGCTCGGCACCCTCGGCCTCGGACTCCTCAGCAGCACCCTCGCCCTCGGCGGCAGCCTCGCTCGCGGCCTTCTCGGCAGCAAGACGGGCGCGACGCTCGGCAAAGGTCTCCTTCTTGGCGGGAGCTGCCGTCTCGGCGGCATCCTCGTCCGCATCGGAATCGTCATCGACGGCAGCCTTCTTGGGCTTAACCGGAGCCGAAGCGGCCTCGCTCACCGGATCGATAATCTCGGACTGAACAACGGCCGTCATCTTTTCCTGCGTCTCGCGGAACTGACGGATGGCACGGCCGATCGTGCGGCCCATCTGCGGGAGCTTATCCGGGCCAAACAGCAAAAAGCCGAAGACCACGATGATCGCGAGCTCACCCTCTCCAATACCAAACACACATACCTCCAAGGCTCGATGTGAGTCGAGCCCGCACCGCGCCATTCGGCCGGAACTCGTCTATTCATTCGGTCAAGTATAGCGCCCGGACGCCAAAACGTCCGAGCGCATCACAAACATATGCCAAACGGCACGCCCTTTTGGGGGCAAAGATTATGCAGCGGTGATCGAAATCTCCTGGTCGACACCCAACAGCTGAACCACGCGCATCACCGGGGGCTGCACATTGGTGCAGCTAAAGCGCTTGCCGTGGTCGACCGCGTGGTGCGCGGCGCCCACGAGCACGCCAATGCCCGTCGAGTCGATGTAGCTCACCTGGGCAAAATCGAGCTCAACGGCCTCGGTGGGCTGCTCGAGCGCCAGGTCGATGGCATTGCGCAGGCTATCGGCGTTAGAGATATCGATCTCGCCGGTTACCTTAATGGTGTAGAGCTCTGGCGTGGGGTTGGTGGAAATACCCAAATCCATGTATACGCTCCTTTACGTATCGAAAGTGCGGATAGTACGGGAAGCCGCGCGTTAGGCGCGCTCGGCACGCGCGAGCTCGGCAGCGACGAGCTTAACGGCCAGCACCAGCACATCGAGCGCGGCCTCCAGGTCCTCGACCGTGGGATAGCTCGGCGCGATGCGGATGTTGGTGTCGCGCGGGTCCTTGCCATAGGGCCAGGTGGCACCGGCCGGCGTGAGCTTGACGCCCAGGTCGGCGCAAAGCGCGGCGACCTTCTGGGCCGAGCCCTCGGGGCCATCGAAGCTTACAAAGTAGCCGCCGCGGGGGTGCGTCCAGGTGGCGCAGCCCGTGTCGCCCAAGCCCTCGGTGAGCTTGCGCTCGACGGCCTCAAAGCGCGGACGCAGGAACTCGGCGTGCTTTTTCATGTGCTCCTTGACCGCCTCGATGGTGGGAAGGAAGCGCACGTGACGCAGCTGGTTGAGCTTATCGGCGCTGATAAGGCCGGCCTTCAGGCGCTTGGAGAACTCCGCGATGACCGCGGGGCTCGCACCGATAAAGCCGATACCGGCGCCCGGGAAGGTGATCTTGGACGTCGAGGCAAAGGCCACCACGCGGTCCTCGGTGCCCGCCGTGCGGGCAAGATCGAAGATGTTGGCGAGCTCGTCGGTCTCGTCGTACAGGTCGTGCACGCAGTAGGCGTTGTCCCAGAAGATGCGGAAATCGGGCGCGGCCGTGGGCATCTCGACCAGGCGGCGCACAGTGTCCTCGCTAAAGGTGATACCCGTGGGGTTAGAATACTTGGGCACGCACCAGATGCCCTTGATGGAATCGTCGGCGGCGACGAGGCGCTCGACCTCGTCCATGTCGGGGCCGTTGTCGGTCATCGCGACGGGGACGTTCTCGATACCCAGATCGGCGGTGATGCCAAAGTGGCGATCGTAGCCGGGAACCGGGCACAGGAACTTGACCTTCTTGCCGTCGTGCGCTGCCTCGTAAGCCTCCCAGGGCTCGCTGCCGCACGAGCCACAGCGCCAGAACATGCCGGCGATGTCGTGCTCGATCAGCAGGCTCGACGAGCCCAGCACGAGTGTCTGCTCAGCGGGGCAGCCCAGGAACTCCCCTGCCAGCTTGCGTGCCGAGGGAATGCCCTCAAAGCAGCCGTAGTTGGAACAATCGACGTTGCCGTCGTGCAGATCGGCATCGGCATTGAGGATATCGAGCATGGGTCGAGAGATGTCCACCTGGGAGGGCGACGGCTTGCCGCGGGCCATATCGAGCGCCAGGCCCTTGGCCTTGACCTCGGCGACCTCGGCTTTGAGCACCTCGATGGCGGCATCGAGTTCGGTGGTTTCCATCTTCTGGTAGATCGTCTGCATGGGTGCGACCTTTCGCGAAGCGGTACGTTGCAGTTCGTCTAAGTATAGACCGCCACCGCCGCAACGTTATGAAGCCGTGATAGATTAAGTCCATCGCAATAAATTACGAATCGCCGCGCATGCCTGCGTGGGGCGCCCAAGGAGGCACTATGGAGTATGGATCGTTCCAGGCCGAGGAATTCGGCGACCTGCAGCGCCTGGTCGACGGACTGTTTTACGACCGCCACGCCATAGACCGTCTGGATCTGATCGTACAGGCCGAAATCTTGGACCTGGCGCCTGATCTCATGGAAATCGTCAACCTGCTACCGCCCGGCTATTACGACCGCCAGTCACTTTGCGACCAGCTCAACTCCGCCTTGGCCGCCCACGGCTGGGGCGCCGTCTACGGAACGGTGGAATAAGACCGGTCATTGGGGCCGTGGGCAAAAAATGGCAAATATGAGTACTGCTACCTTTTTGGTGGCAGCGATTTTAGACCAGAATCGGCCATTTTAGTCTCGCACGCTACCGTCCCGGACGGATGCTCCGTTTTTTCCAATCCGAAACACACTCATTAACGTACAGATTACATTTTTTTGTCCGTTATTTTTGGCACGCAAAATGAAACGCCGTTTGTGACAGTACTCACAAACGGCGAATTTTGCACACAGGGGTATCTGACGAACGCTCAGCACCGCTCAAAATGCGCGTTCCCACGCACCCGAACCGGTTCTAAAGCCTGTCTTTACGCTTTTACTCGTCTTTGGGCGCGGGGTGTTTGCAGACCACGCTCATGTAAATCATGCCGAGCACGGCAGCGGTGACCGAACCGGCAAGAATAGCGGCCTTGGCAGCCAGGACCTCGAACTGGGCCGTCGGGAAAGCGAGGCCGCTGATGAGGATCGACATGGTAAAGCCGATGCCGCCCAGAATGCCCACGCCGGCGATCATGTGCCAGTTGACGTTGCGCGGCAACTGGCAAGCCTTGAGCTTAACCAAGGCGAATGTCATGCCAAAGATGCCAATCGGCTTGCCCAGCAGCATGCCAAAGTACACGCCGAGCGTCACCGGGTCGGTGAGCAGCGTGCTCATGTCCACGCCCACCAGGCGAACTTGTGCGTTGACAAACGCAAAGATCGGCAGGATCACAAAGTTGACCGGCGTGGAGATCAGGCGCTCCATGCGGATGAGCGGCGGGGTGACGCGGTGCATGACGCGCTCGACCTTGGTGGTCGAGACGGTAAAGTCGTGCTGGCCTAGGATGTGCGCCTCATCGTCGTAGCGGTCGTCGAGCAACGGCAGGCACTCGCCCAACCAATCGGTAAGGCTATCGAGCTTAACGCCGCACTTGGCCGGAATAGTAAAGGCCAGGATGACGCCGGCGAGCGTGGCATGCACGCCGCTCTTGAACATGCAGAACCACAGCAGCAGGCCCAGCACCGAGTACGGGGCGAGGCGGTAGTGCTGCGTCTTGTTGAGCCACACGAGTGCGCACGTCACGACCGCGGCGGCACCCAGCCAAAACGGGTTGGGGCTCTGGCCGTAGAAGATGGCGATGGCGGCGATAGAGATCAAGTCGTCGGCGATGGCGAGCGTCGAAAAGAACACACGCACGCCGTTGGGCACGCGATTGCCCAAAAGCGACAGCACGCCCAGCGCAAAGGCAATATCGGTTGCCATGGGAATGGCCCAGCCGTTGTGCGCGCCGGCATGGTTAAAGATCAGATAGATGCAGGCGGGAACGACGACGCCGCCCACGGCCGCCAGCATGGGAAGCATAGCCTGGCGCGGGTTTTTGAGCTCGCCGACCGTCATTTCATATTTGAGCTCAATGCCCACCAGCAAAAAGAAAATCGCCATGAGGAAGTCGTTGACGAAAAGCTCGACGGTGAGGCCAGCCGTCAAATGCCCCAGACCCACATACAGCGGGGTCTCCAAAAAGTGATGGATGGCCTCGTAGGCATCGGTATTAGCGCAAATGACGGCGGCGATGGCGGCGAAGACCATGACGGCGGCGGAAATCGTGCCGTTCTCGGCGA